>CAMMGP010000111.1 GCA_946496415.1 uncultured Clostridia bacterium
AGTGCTTCCAGATGGAGGAGATCGAGCAGTAAGCGCCTTTCCCGAAGTCCCGGGATATACGGTCGGGCGTTCTTGGTGAACGCCCGATTTTCCGCCTTTATCCCCTTTGGACCCACACAGGAGGAACTATGGCTGGTTTTGACCGCATCGACCGCATCAGCGCCGAAGTCGCCCGCGAGCTCGACCGCATACTGCGCGACGAAGTGCACGACCCGCGTTTGGGTGGAACCTGGTCCATCCTGCGCGCCGAGGTGACGCGCGATCTGCGCTACTGCAAGGTGCGCATAAGCGTTCTGGAGCCGGAAAAGCGCAAGGACGTAATGGCCGCGCTCAAGTCCGCCGCGGGCTTCATCCGCCGCGAACTGGGCAGGCGCGTGGAGTTGCGCTATGTGCCGGAGTTGCTGTTTGAGATGGACACCAATATCGAGTACGCCGCCCACATCAGCGAGATACTCAAGCGCGAGGAGGAGAGAGATGAACGTCACGATCCCTGAACTGGCCGATTGGCTCAAGGGCTTTGACGACATCGCCGTGTTTGGCCACCGCGCCCCGGATGGCGACGCCTGCGGCTCCTGCGTGGCGGTGACGCTCGCCCTGCGCGCGCTGGGCAAGCGCGCCTGCGCCTGCCTTCCGGAGGGCATGCCGGAATATCTGCGCTTTCTGCCGGGGCAGAACTGCGTGGTGCCGGACGGAAACCTGCCGTTCGCGCCCAAGTGCGCGCTGGCCGTGGACGTGAGCGCCCCGGACATGCTGGGCGACAACCGCGCCCTGTTTGAAGCATGCGAAGCGCGCGCCGTGCTCGACCATCACGAGAGCAATCCCTTCTTCGGGCAGGTGAACCATGTGGAACCGGACCGCGCCGCCGCCGGCGAGATGGCGCTTCTGCTCATCGAGGCACTGGGCGTGACGCTTACGAAGGATATGGCTTCCTGCCTCTTCGCCGCCGTCTCCTCGGATACCGGCAATTTCAATTACTCCAATACCACGGCGGAGACGTTCGAGACCGCCGCCGCCTGCGTGCGCGCCGGCGCGGACGTGGACGAGATCACCGGATGTATCTATCGCACGCGCACGGAGGCGCGCACGCGCCTGCTGGGGCTGGTGCTCGCTGAGCTGCACAGAGAGGGCAAGGTGGCCTGGGCCTGCGTGACCAACGCCATGTTCGAGCGCGCCGGGGCGCTGCGCTGCGATACCGAGCGCATCGTCAACTACCTGATCGAGATCGAGGGCGTGGAGATCGCCGCGCTGGCCACGGAGCAGGAGGACGGCGCTTCGGCCAAGTTCTCGCTGCGCTCCGTCGCCCCCTACAACGTCGCCCGCGACGTGGCCCAGCCGCTGGGCGGGGGCGGTCACGAGCGCGCCGCCGGCATCACCATCCACCGCCCGCTTTCCGAGGCCGTGGACGTGGTGCTCTCCCGCGTGCGGGAGATCGTCTGATGGACGGCTTTCTGGTGCTGAACAAGCCGCTGGGCAAAACGTCCAGCGACTGCGTGGTCTTCGTGCGCAAGCGCCTGCCGCGCGGCACGGCCATCGGCCACGGCGGTACGCTCGACCCCATGGCCTCGGGCGTATTGCCCGTGTGCGTGGGCGCGGCCACGCGGTTGTTTGACTACATCATCGACAAACAAAAGACCTATGTAGCCGAATTGCAGCTGGGCGTCGTCACCGACACGCAGGACGCCACCGGCGCGGTGGTGGAAACGCGAAGCGTGAACGTCACCGAGGCGGACGTGCTCGCCGCATTGCCCCGCTTTATCGGTGAGATATGGCAAACGCCGCCCATGTATTCGGCCATCAAGCGCGGCGGCAAGCGGCTGTACGAACTGGCGCGGCGCGGCGAAAGCGTGGAAGTGGCCCCGCGTGCCTGCCGTGTGGACGACGTGCGCCTCACCGCCTCTCTGGGCGACGGCCGCTACCGGCTGGAAGTGGACTGCGGCAAGGGCGTCTACATCCGCACGCTCTGCCACGACATTGGCGCGTATCTGGGCTGCGGCGGCCATATGGCGACGCTCGAACGCACGCGCGCCGGCGTGTTCACGCTGGAAAACGCCCTGACGCTGGAGGAAGTGGACGCTCTCGGCGCGGAGGGCCTCAAGGCGCGGCTTTTGCCCATGGACGCGGCCATTTCCCACCTTCCCGCCGTGCGCGTAGAGGCACGGCATCGCGCCGCCGTCCGCAACGGCATGCCCCTGCGCCCGGAATGGCTGAACGCCCCCGCGCCGCAGGCGGATGCGCTGCGCGTCTATGTGGGCGGGGAATTTGCCGGGATCGGCGCGCCGCGCGAGGACGGCTCCGTGCGCTTCCGCGCCATGCTGCTCAAATAGGGCCGGCGGGACGCCTGCCCATCGAAACACGATAAAGGAGGCCACGCGGCCTTGCAGATCATTCACAGCGAACGGGAATACAGGGGAAAGGCCTCCGTGCTGGCGCTGGGCACGTTCGACGGCGTGCACATCGGCCACGCGGCGCTCATCCGCCGCGCCCACGACATCGCCGCCGATATGGGCGCGGACTGCGTGGTCTGCACGTTCGACCGCCACCCCCTCGCCGTTCTGCACCCGGAGCGCGCCCCGGCGCAGCTGAGCACGCTGGAGGAGCGCTGTGAAAAATTCGCCCGCCTCGGCGCGGACTACGCGCTGGTGCGGCCTTTCACGCTGGACGTGGCCCGCGAGGACGCGCGCGAGTACCTTGCCTCTCTGGTCAAAGCCATGCGCGCCGTGGCCGTGGTGGTGGGCGAAAACCACCGCTTTGGCTATCACGGGCAGGGCGACGCCCGCCTCATCGGCGAAATGAGCGCGACCATGGACTTCGCCGCCGTCATCGTCCCCCCGGTGTACGAGCAGGGGGAACTGGTTTCCTCCACGCTCATCCGCCGCCTGCTCCGGGAAGGGCAGAGCGCGCGGGCGAAGAAGCTGCTCGATATAGACGCGGCGCCGTGAAATGCAAGCGGCCCCGCCTTCGCAAACAGGGCGAGGGCGGGGCCGTTTTCGTTGTCAAAAAATGGGTAGAGCGTCCGGCAGAGCGTCGAGAAAGCCCGCAAGCCAAGGAAGCCGTTTTGCCGCCAAGGGAGCTTACTTAAATGTAAGTGACCGCAGGCGGCAGGTCGGCTGACGCCGGAAGCAAAAATTGCTACTGATTTTTAATATCAGTGCAATTTTTGCGGTTGTGGGTTTTATCGGCGCTCTGCCCCGCACCGATTTCCTCTCCGGTCATAGTATGCAGCGTGGGCGGCGGCCCACATTCTATCCGAGGAGGAATGAACCATGTCTTTCTACAGCTACAAGAACGCCAACGCCGAAGCAAGCCCGGGCGCGGTGGGCGGCAACGTATTGACGGGCCTCAACAAGCGCGTCTGCATCCAGGTGAAGAACGTCTACGACTCCTGCCTCTGCCAGGAACAACTCGACGACAAGAAGATCGTCATCTCCAACATCGTGCCCGTGCTGCCCGGCGACTGCCACGGCAACTGCGCCGCCAACTGCAACTGCTCCTGCGAGGGCAACGAGTGCAGCTGCACCTGCAACGCCTGCGGCGGCCCCATCACCCACGAGCAGGCCGTGGAAAACGCCGAAAACAGCCCCTGCCCCCTGCCCACGCCCTGCGGCACCTGGACGTTTGAGAGTTGCCGCTCCTCCACCACCAAGGGCCGCATCACCAACCTGTGCGTGGAGCGCCTCTGCGACCGGCCGCAGTTCGCCCGCGTCAAGGCCACCGTGGACGTGCCCATCGACGTGCTCTTTACCGACCAGAGATGTCAGGAATGGGTCGGCCAGGCCGTGTTGCAGGTGGACCGCGACGTGCTTTTGTGCATCCCGGACGACTCCATCATCCCCTTCACCCTCGAGAGCCTAGTGAGCGCGATTTGCGTTTCCGGCAGTTACATCGGCAACTGCACCTTCGAGATCACCATCTGCGTCACCATCGTTCTGAAGGTGCTCGCCGAGGTGGACATCATGGTGCCCACCTACGGCTTCTGCGAGATCCCGCCCGCCGAGGAGTACGCTGAGTCGGTCTGCGACGAATTTTTCTCACTCCCGCTTTTCCCCCAGTCGAGTTGCGCGTTTGAGAATGCCGGCGGCGAGGCGGCGGGGGCGACCACCGTCTTTAACGGCAAGACGGCCGCCTGCCCCGGCACGCAGCCCACGGGCGGCTGCTGCGGCCGCGTTTCGACCTGCTCGAACTGCGGCACCACCTGCCAGTGCTCCGGCAACATCTGCCCGCGCTGCGGCTCGACGATGTCGAGCCTGAGCTGAGGGCGCGCCCCGCGCCGCGGCCGCCGGCGAAAAGAAGGCCGCTACACGGCGCGGAGAACCCCAGCCGCGTTGCCATACGCGCCGGGAACAAGGCCCCGGATCGTTCACGAAAGCCCCCGGCGCTCCGACTAGGCCCGCCCCGCAAGGGGCGGGCTTTGGCCCTATGCCTTTCCCGCCCCCTCCGAGGCCGTGCGCACGCTTTCCGGCAGCGTCACGGTGATCTCAATGCGGCCGGGAAGGCGGCGCACCTGGGAGGCGGCGGGCACGCCGAGGGCGTTGAGTTCGCGCACGGTGTTGAGCACGGCGTTGACGAACATGCGCCCATCGCGGAACACGCGCTTGACGCTCGGCTGCGGCGGGCGCGGACGGGCAAGGCGCTCGACGAGCGCTTCCAGCGCGCGCACGCTCATTTTTTCGCGGGCGGCGCGGCGGGCGGCGTCAAGCTGCAGGGCGGCGTCCGGCAGCTTGAGGAGCGCGCGGGCATGACGTTCGCCCAGCGCCGGACACTCCCGCAGCGCGGCGCGCACATTTTCCGGCAACTTCAAAAGCCGCAGGCGGTTGGCCAGCGCCGAGGGGCTGCGCCCGAGGCGGCGCGCCAGTTCCTCCTGCGTAAGCCCATGCTCGCGGAGGATGGCGCGGCAGGCTTCAGCCTCGTCCAGATAGTGCAGGTCCTGCCGCTGTATGTTTTCAACCAACGCCATCAGGCGGCTCTCGAGGTCGTCCGCCGCCACCAGCACGCAGGGGGCGCTCTGCCAGCCCAGCAG
>CAMMGP010000112.1 GCA_946496415.1 uncultured Clostridia bacterium
TGTCCGGCGGCCCCCGCGCGCGACCCTTTTTGAGCGCGCGCTGCCGCGTCCCCCTTTTTTGACCGCGCCGCCCGCCCGCCCGTCACCCCCTTCGGGCGGGGCGGGCGTTCGCGCAGGCCGTTCCGGGCAATTCCTTCCGGGGCGGCCTTTTCCTACCGACACATTGAAAGGAGAGACATCGCATGCCTCAGTTCGATTCCAAGACCTTCAACGCCGAGGTGTTCGGCAAGTATCTGGAGCGCGTGCCCCGCGTCAAGCAGGACAAGCTGCTCGAAGCCGGCGTGCTGCGTCCCCGCCGCGCCCTGCGCGCGCTGTTGGGCGATCACGCGGGCGGCAATTACATTACCGTGCCCATGCTCGGCCTCATCGACGGCGAACCCCTCAACTACGACGGCGAGACCGACCTCACCGCCGTTTCCACCCGCACCTACGCCCAGTCCATGGTGGTCGTGGGCCGCATGAAGGCGTGGGAGGAGAAGGACTTTGCCGCCGACATCACCGGCGCGGACTTCATGGACAACGTGGCCATGCAGGTGGCCGAGTACTGGGACGGCGTGGACGAGGACACGCTGCTGGCCATCCTCAAGGGCGTGTTTGCCATGACCGGCGAGGGCAACGTCGAGTTCGTTGACCGCCACACCTACGATGTGACCGCCGCCGCCGAGCCCTACGTGGGCGCGACCACGCTCAACAGCGCCATCCAGCGCGCCGCCGGGGCCAACAAGGGCATCTTCCGCGTGGTGGTCTGCCACAGCGCCGTGTCCACGAATCTGGAAAACCTCGCCGCTGTGGAGTACCTCAAGTACACCGACAAGCGCGGCGTCACCCGCGATCTGGGCCTGGCCTCGGGGATCGGCGACCTGCTGCGGGTGGACGACGGCGGGGGCGAGGAGAAGGGCTATTATGCCGCGCAGGAGGGCGACGAGGGCGCGCTTGCCATCGTCGCCGATTCCGCCTCGCCCACGGGCGCGCAGGTGAAGCTCGGCGACGTCACCGCCGCCGCTTTCCATCCCACCGGCGCGGCGGCGGGGCAGTACGTCGTGCCCGGCGAGCGCTATTGCAGCTACATCCTCGGCGAGGGCGCGTTCGACTTCTGCGATTGCGGCGCGCGCACGCCCAACGAGATGTGGCGCGACCCCCGCGATGCCGGCGGCAAGGATGTGCTCATCACCCGCCAACGCAAGCTGTTTGCCCCGCGCGGCCTCAGCTTTACCAAGGCTTCGATGAATTCCCTTTCGCCCACCAATGCCGAACTGGAAAACGGCGCCAACTGGGCGCTCGTCCACGACGGCCAGAGCGACAAGGGCTTCATCGACCACCGCGCCATCCCCATCGCCCGCATCCTCTCGCGCGGCTGACCGGGCCGCGCCGCCCGCCCGGAAACCCCGCCGTGGTGAACGGAATTTGCAGCCGGACGCGGGGCGGCGCACATGGGAGACAGGAAGGATACCAATAAGACCATGGGCGGCGCGGGCCATCGCGCCCGTTCCGCCCGGAAAGGAGGATCTATGCCGCTTTTGACCTACGCGCGCTACCAGCAGTTGGGCGGAGAACTTACCGAGGCGGCGTTTTCGCCCTTGGAGATGCGCGCTTCCAAGGCGGTGGACGCGCTCACCCATGGCCGCGCGCGCCGGGACTCGCCCCCGCGCGAGGCGGTGGAGCGGGCCGTGTTTGCCCTCGTCGCCGCCATGCACGCGGAGGAAGGGGACGAAGGGCGCGAGGTGACCGCGCTCGTCAACGATGGCGTCAGCGTCACCTACGCCGCGCGCGACGGCTCCCCCGCGGGGCGCTGGGCGCGGATCGCCCGCGAATACCTTCTGGGCGAAACGACGGCGGACGGCACTTCCCTTCTCTACGCGGGGGTGGAAGCATGATCCCCCTTGCGCGGGAGACGGCGACGCTTTACAACCGCCGCCTCGTCGCGGGTGCGGACGGCCGGGCGCGCGAGGTCTGGAGACGGCGCGTGCTACGCGGCTGCAGCTGGGTGCGCGCCCACGAGCGCGTGCGCGACGACGGCATTGTGCGCTACGCCGCGAGCGTCGTCTGCCGCATTCCCGCCGACCCGGACTACCTTTCGCCCGGCGCATGGGACGCACTGGACGCGCCGGAAGGAACATTCACGCTGGCGGCGGGGGACATACTCGTGCGCGGCGCGGTGGAGGACGAGATCACGGAGAATTTTTCCGCCGCGGCGCTGCTGAAAAAGTACGAACGCGCCGGAGCCATGGTGGTGCAGAGCGCCAAAGAGAACACGGCGCTTTCCGGCCTTGCGCACTACGTGGCGCGCTCTTCCTGGGGCAGCGCCGTGCAGCGCGGCCACCGGCCCTAAGCGCGCGGGGGAGGGAAAACATGCGATTCATCGTCGTTTCCGGCGGCGTAGAGACGGCAAAACACCGCAAAAAGCTGCAAAACGCCGAATTCTGGACGCGGGCGGCGCGCGAGTGGCATAAACTCTACGCGCCCTACGTGCCCATGGACACGGGCAGGCTTTTGCGCGACGTGCGCTTTGGCCCGGGAACCATCGAGCACCGCGCGCCTTACGCCCGCCGCGTCTACCACGGCGCGGGGCTGGATTTCCGCCGCGACAAGCATCCGCTGGCCGTCGCCCGCTGGGACGGGGCCGCGGAAAAGACGCTGAAGCCGGAACTCTTGCGCCGCCTGCAGGCCCTTGTGGACGCGGGCGACCTGCGGCTTGGGCGCTGAAGAAAGGAGAAACGCCATGCCTGACGAACGAACGCCCGCCGCGCCGGAGACTATGCACGAGGCCGCGTGGCGATGGTTGCTCACCTGTCCGTATATCGAAGAACTGTTCCTCGGCTTTGCCACCGCGCGGGAGGGCGGCACGGTGCTGGTTCCGCTCACCGCCTGCATGGACAGCGCCGAGCGGGAATTCGTGGACGGTTCTTCCATCCGCAATTACGATTTCACCATCATCCGCTTCTGCCTCTATTCCGCCGCCCCGAACGATGGGGAAAACCTCGAGGCGCTCGCCGCCCTTGTCCGGTTGGCCGGCTGGATCGAGGCGCAGAACGCGCTCGGCAGGTATCCTGAGCTGCCCGCGGGCTGCACGGCGCTCAACGTCGAAACGCTGCCCGGCGACGACCCCCTGAGCGCTCTGGACGAGGGCGGTGCCAAGTACATGTTGCAGATCCGCATCCGCTACGAAAAGGAGTGAACGAAAATGGCAACCTGGGAAAAACAGAATTCCATGCTCTTCATCGACACCTCGGAAACGCCGTCCGCGCCGGACTGGGCGCGGCTGCGCAAGTCCACCGTCTTTGACCTCGCCTTCAACCCCGAGGTGGAGACGCTCGATTTTATCGACCAGCAGTTCCCCAGCGACGTGCTCAAATACTACAAACCTTCCATGGAGCAGGAGACGCAACTCGAGGAGGGCGACGATCTGTTTGACTACATGTTCGCGTTGATGAACGCCCTGCCCACCGGCTCTTCGGCGGTGCGGCCGGTGCTCTTCGTCTTTCCCAAGGCGGCGGAGGGCGCGGACGGCGCGTTCGTGGCCTGGAAGGTGGATTGCACGGTGTCCTTTGCAAACTACGACGCGGTGGAGAAGAAACTCTCCTTCAGCCTCGCCTTCGCCGGAGACGTCTCCCATGGCTCGGCGACGTTCTCCGCCGGCGCGCCCACGTTTACCGCGGACTGATGTTCCGCCCCAATTTCGCGCAGGACGCGCCGCCTGAGAGCATATCCGTGGGCGGCGCGGACTGCCCCGTCAACGTGGATTTCCGCATCTGGATCGACGTCCTTGATCTGGCGCGGGAATTGTATCCCACTGTCGGCACGCTGGAGGAGGCGCGGCACAACGCGCGCGTGCTGGAAAGTATGCAGCGCCTCGCCTTTGGCCGCGCGCTCAAGGCGTCGCCCGCCGCCGTTTTGCGGGCGATGATGGAATTTGCCCGCGGCTATCCCACCATGGTCGGCGAGGGCGCGGACGACGGCGGGGACGGCGAAGGCGAGGAACTGCTCAGCTTTGACTATGATATAAACGCCATCGTGCTGGCGATTGAGGCGCAGTACGGGCTCGACCTTTCCTACCGGCGCAAGGAGCCGTTTCACTGGTGGGAGTTCCTCCTGCGCGTGCGCGGCCTCTGCGGCGACCACTACATACTGCGCGTCATGGAACTGCGCGCCAGCCGCGATACCCGCCGCGAAGCGCGCCTGGCCCGCCGCCGCGTGCGCCTGCCCCACAAGCCCACGGCGGAAGAGAGGCGGCAACTGGAGGCCCTGCGCGCCGCCGCCGGGGATGGAGAGAAAGGAGAAGATCATGCACATTGATACGCAGACCACGCCCATGCGCGTGGAGATCGAGGGCCGGGAATATCCCCTCGCGCCCCGCACGGCGCGCCTGGCGGAAAAACTGCGGCGCGTCGAGGAAGCGGGCCTGCGCGAGGGCAGGCCGCACCACAAAGTGGAAATGGCGCAACTCTCGTTGCTGCTGGGCCGCAGGGCCGCGCGCGAATTGTTCCCGCGCGGCGGTGGGGAAGACCTCGACCGCCTCGACGCCATCTATTACGGCGTTTTCGCCGCGCTGGAAGCGCCGGGGCGCGTAAAGCGCGCGGAACACACGCGGGCGCTGGCCGCGGAACTGCACGAACTGGCCGAGGCGATCCGCCCGCTTCTGGAACTGGCGGCTCTGCTGCGCGGCGGGGCGAGCGAAGAAAAAACGGAGGCATAGGAGGGAAACGGCATGGCGGACGGCATCACCATTCGCATCGTCGGCGACGACAGCGATTTTATGCGCACGCTCGCCTCTTTGGAGGAACAGACACGCGCCACGCTGGACGGCCTCGCGGCGGCTGCTTCGCTCGCGGGCGAAGCCTTTGGCGCGGCGTTGGGCGGGGATGGCGGCTTTGACCTCAGCGGCGACGAAGAAGAACTGGCGCGCCGGGCCGCGCGGCTGGCGGAAACGGTGGCGCGCGCTTGGAGCGGTGCGGCGGTACTGGAAGCGCCGTCGCTCACGGCCCCGCAAGGGCTGCTCGACCTGGGGCC
>CAMMGP010000113.1 GCA_946496415.1 uncultured Clostridia bacterium
CCCACGGCCAGTGTGTTGCTCGTGCAGACGATCGCCTCGGGCCGCTCGGCGCGGTCGAGCAGCGCCTCCGCCGCCCTCGCGCCCTCCTCGTAGGTGATGCAGCCGGGGAGGGTCTCCACGCTCAGCGCTTCCTCGGCGAACACCTCGTTCATGCCCTTCAGGCGGCTCTGGGCGATGGTGTCCTCGCGCGCGTTGCCCAGCAAAAAGGCCACGCGCCGGTAGCCGCGGTCGAGCAGATAGTCCGCCGCCAGCCGCCCTGCCGATTCGTGGTTGACGTCCATCCAGCTCACGCCGGTGGAGAATCCCGGCCTGCCGATGACCAGATAGGGCAGGTCGGCCTTCATCAGCACCATCGCCAGCTGCTTGGTGAGGATGGTGGCGTGCAAAAGCACGCCGTCCGCCTGCTCGCGCAGCATGGCGTCCCGCAAAAGCGCGGGCGCGTCCGCGGCGCGCATGTTGCGCAGCAGCAGCGAATAGCCCTTTTCCTCCAGCGCGTGCGTCGCGCCGTTGATGATCTCGAACATGTGCGGGTTCTCATAGCCGATGTTGCGGTAAAAATCGCTCACGAACAGCGCCGTGCCGCTCTTGCGGCTGGCGAAGTTGCGGGCGCGTGCGCTGGGCTGGTAATGAAGCTCCTCCGCCACGGCGCGCACACGCCGCTTCGTCTCCTCGGCGATGCTGTAATGGTCGTTGAGCGCCTTGGAAACGGTGCTGATGGAACAGCCCGCGGCGCGGGCGATGTCGTAAATGCTCGAAGGCATGTCCCTCACCCCTTGCGGAGAAATACCGCGTAGCCCTTTTCCTCCAGCGTGCCCGCCGCATAGCCGTCGGCGAGCAGCACCTCGCCCAGCGGCTCCACCGCGCGCGGCGCAGAGCCGGGATTCATGCACACGGCCACGCGCTCGCCCTCCAGGGCCCGCTCGTAGCAATACAGCCCGCCCTCGGCCCGCAGCGTGGCAAAACTTCCCCGCCGCAGCGCCGCGTGCGCGTTGCGCAGGGCGATCATCTTGCGGTAGACTTCGGTAAGCGGGTGTTCCCGCCCCCAGGCCATGGGCCGGCGGTATTCCAGCTCCGCCACGCCGTCCATGCCCAGTTCGTCGCCGTAGAACACGCTCGGCATGCCCACGAACGTCATCTGGAACAGCACCGCCAGCGCCATGCGCCGCGTGTCGCCGCCGCAGAGCGAGAAAAAGCGGCTCACATCGTGGCTGTCGAGCAGGTTGAGCTGGGCAAAGGCTGCCTGCCGCTGGTAGCGCATCAACAGCACGCTCACGCGCGCGTCGAAGTCCTCCGCGCCGATGCTGCCCTCGGCGAAAAAGCGCTGGCAGAAGCGGCGGAAGTCGTAGTTCATCGCCGAATCCATCATGTCGCCCTGCAAATAGTGGCTGGCGTTCTCCCACACCTCGCCGATGATGATGGCGTCCCGCTTCGCGCCCTTCACCGCCCGCCGGAAGGCGCGCAAAAAGCCGTCGTCCACCTCGTTGGCCACGTCCAGCCGCCAGCCATCTACGTCGTATTCGCGCACCCAGTGCGCGCCGACGGCGCAGAAATAGTCGCGCAGCGGGGGATAGGCGGTGTCGGTCTTGGGCATCTGCGGCACGTAGGAAAAACAGGCGTAGCCCGGTGCCTCGCCCTTCGCGGGGAAGCGCACGTCCTCCGGCAGGGAATAGTAGTACCGCCAGAACGGCGAAGCCTTGCCGCGCCGCAGCACGTCCTGAAAGAAGGGATGGCGCCAACTGGTGTGGTTGAACACGCCGTCGATGATGACGCGCAGGCCCATGCCGTGCGCCTCGTCCACCAGCGCGCGGAACTGCGCGTCCGTACCCATGCAGGGATCGACGTGGAAGTAGTCCAGCAGGTCGTATTTGTGATAGGAATCGGCGGCGAACACGGGGTTGAGATAGACGCAGTTGCACCCCAGATCGCGTATATAGCCGAGGTTGAGGCGCACGCCCTCCACCGTGCCGCCCAGCCGCGAGGCGCACATCGTCCCGTTCCAGGGCTTCTGCGTTTCCTCGCCGCGGATGGCCGCCCGCCCGGAGGCGAAGCTGTCCGGGAAGATGTTGTACACTACGGTGTCCGCCGCCCACGCGGGCACTTCCAGCCGGTCGGCGCGGTGGTCGTAGGGAAACTGGAAGCACTCGTAGCGCTGCCGCGGCAGTTGGCGCTCGAAGCAGTCGCCGTAGTAGTACCAAATGCCGTCTTCCGCCTCCAGTTCAAAGCAGTAGCCCACGCGCTTTAGCTCCGTGCGCAGTTCCGCCTCGTACCAGTCGCCGTAGGCGTCGGCGCGCACGCGCGCCATGGGCAGGCGGGCAAAGGACACGCCCGGGTCGAGCGGGGCGCGGTCGGTGTAGTGGAGCGCGCAGCCCTTGAGCATGCCGTGCGCGGCGCGCAGGCGGAACACGAAGCGCCCTTCCTCCACGGCGTGGGCGAACTCACTGCGGGGGCGGTGGTAAACGGCGGCAAATTCCATAAGCACTATCCTTTCACGGAGCCCGAGGTGACCCCGGACACATAAAAACTCTGCAAGCGGATGAACAAAAGCACGATGGGCACGGCGATGAGTACGGCGGCGGCGCAGAAGGCCGTGTACCAATCGTAGATATTGGCCTTGTCCACCATGGTATAAAGCCCCTTGGCCACGGTGTAGTTGTCGTAATTGTCCTTCATGATGACAGATACGAAGATAAAGTCGCACCACGGGGCGATGAAGGCGTTGATGGCCGTGTTGACCACGATGGGCCGGGCGTTTGGCAGTATGATGCGCCAGAAGATGACGCTCTTGCTGGCTCCGTCCAGCGTCGCGGCCTCGTCCAGCGCCTTGGGAATGGTGTCAAAGAAGCCCTTGGCGATGTGGTAGTTGAGCGCCGCTCCGCCCGAGTAGACGAGGATGAGCGCCAGCAGCGTCTGATCCAGCCCCACCGCCTTGAGGAAGTGGTAGATGGCGATCATGCTCATGAACCCGGGAAACATGCCCAGCACCAGGGAGGCGTTCATCAGCGCCCGCCGGCTCTTGAAGCGCAGCCGCGAATACACATAGGCCACCATCAGCGTCAGCACCGTGGTGATCAGGCAGCTGCACACGGCCACCAGCAGCGTGTTGCCGAACCAGCGCGGAAAGTTGAACAGCCGCGTGTCGGTGAACAGGCGCGCGTAGTTGTCCAGCGTGAACCCCTTTGGCCACAGATAGGGCGTGTACGCCCCCGGCTCGGCGCGGAAGGAGGAGAGCAGCAGCCAGAACACCGGGATCATCCACAAAAGCGCCAGCGCCGCCAGCAGCGCGTGCAACAGGAAGGACAGCCGCCGCCTGCGGCCCGATGCCATCTTCACTGGAACATATCCTCCTTTCGCACGGCGCGGGAGCGGTTGTACACCGCCAGAGAGCACACAGACACCAGCATGAAGATGAAGATGCCGATGGTCGAAGCCAGCGCGTAATCGTGGTGATCCACGGTCAACTTGTAGAGCCACGTCACCAGCAGGTCGGTTTTCCCTGCCTGATAGTAGTCCAGCGAAAACGGCCCGCCCGCGGTCAGCAGGTAGATGACGTTGAAGTTGTTGATGTTGGCCACGAACGTGGTGATGGTCTGCGGCGTGGTGACGAACACCATGTAGGGCAGCGTGATGCTGAAAAACCTGCGCACAGGCCCGGCGCCGTCCATCTCCGCGCTCTCGTAGAGTTCAGAGGGGATGTTCATCAGCACCCCGGAAAAGGTCATCATCGTGTAGGGGATGCCGATCCACATGTTGATGACCACCACCGCCATGCGCGCGAGGCGCTCGTCCAGCAAAAACGGCAGCGGCGCGTCGATCCATCCCAGCTCCATCAGCGCCACGTTGATGGCCCCCGAAGGCTCCAGCGCCCGCGAGATGAGCAGCAGGCTGACAAACTGCGGGATGGCCACCGGGATGATAAACAGCGTCCGCCAGGTCTTTTTCGCCTTCACCAGCTTGTTGTTGATGACGACGGCCAGCAACAGCCCGAAGATGTAGTTGGTGAACGTCGCCAGCACCGCCCACACCATCGTCCAGCCGAAGATGCCGAAGAACGTGCGTGTCTTTACCGCGTTGCCGAGGAACACGTCGGTGACGTTGGTCATCCCCGTCCAGGTGAACAGACTGCCCGGCGGCTGATGATCGGCGTCGAAGTTGGTGAAGGCGATCAGCACCATGAAGACGATGGGCAGCACCGTAAACAGCAAAAGCGAGACCATCGGCGCGGAGAGCAGCGTCACGTGAAAGCGCTCGTCCAGCAGCGCGCGCGCCTCTACGAGCAGGGAGGGCTGCTTTTCCCCGGCGCGCGCCCGCTCGCAGGCGCGGCAGGCGCTCAGCAGATTCATTCTCCATATTACCACAAACAGCACGCACAGCGCAATGCTCAATACGCTGTATAAGAGAATGAGCATGGAGTTGTCGCCTGGGATGCGCTGATAGATCTGCAATTCCTCGCTCCACACCCGTGCCTGCGCCGTGTCGCCCAGCGTGCCGAATTTGGCGAGGTATCTGCCCCCGAAGCAGGCCATATAGGCGATGAACAGCCCTTCGGCGGCGAGGTACAAAAGGCCCTTGGCCACCTGACCGTGGCGCAGGCAGCCCAGCCCCATCACCGCGCAGGAAAGGCGCGCGGAAGCGTCGGCTTCCCGCAGCCTGCGCAGCAAACACCGCTTCGCTTTTTGCATATCGCGCCCCCTTTGCGCGCAGAGGGGGCCGCCGCGCCCGCAGCAGCCCCCCCTGCCTGTCCTCAGCCCTCTGTCGCCTGCGCCACGAACTGGTCGAGCAGGCCCTGCAGGTCGGCGGTCGAGTGGGCCTCAAATTCCGCGCCCAGCGCTTCTGCGGGCGTCCAGAAACCGGCCAGCACCTGTTGGCTGATGGCGTAGGCGCTCTGCGCCGCCAGCGCCGAGGGCGCCGGGTCGGCGGCCACGGCTTCGGAGGGAGAGGCGGCGATGTTGGGAGGTCCGAAGCCGCGCACTTCAAAACCCCGCCCCTGCCCCCCCTCCCTCGTCAG
>CAMMGP010000114.1 GCA_946496415.1 uncultured Clostridia bacterium
AAAGCAGCGCCGTTTTCTCCGCGACCTTCTTCTGGATGGCGGAAACGGTGTCGCGGATGGTGAGATGCGTCGTGTCGATCGCGTTGCGCTCGTAGGCTCCCAGATCGGCGAACTGCTCCCACATCGTCTCCACCAGTTCGATGTTCGTTTCCCTGTTCAGCTTGGCGCGCCCGGTCGCGCGCTTGAGCGTTTCTTCCCTGCTGGCGCGCAGAACGATATAGTGGACTTCATAGCCCTCCCGTGCCGCCTGCTTCCACGGCTGCAAAAACCACGGGCCGACGATGCCGTCCACCACCACGTCGTACCCGCCGCGGGCAAAGCGCTTCGCGGCTTCGAGAAACGCTTCGATGACGACGCGGTTTTGCCCGTTGGACGCCGGCAGGTGCGGCGCGATATATCCCTTGCTGAGATAATGGTAAAAGTCGTCCGTGTGCATGTGGACGGACTTTTCCAGACTGGTCTGTTGAGCGGCCAGCGCCGCGGCGGTGGTCTTTCCCGTTCCCGGCGAGCCTGTGACGATCAGTATCCTGCCCTGTTGCATGGCTGTCCTCGCATTTTGTATGGCAGGGCCGCCGGACGCTTGCCCGGCGGCCTTTCGCTTACAGCAGCTTGCTCAAAAATTCCTGCGCGCGCTGCGTCTGGGGGTTGCCAAAGAGGTTTTCGGGGGTGTTTTCCTCCATGACCTTGCCCTCGTCCATGAACATCACGCGGTCGGCCACCTCGCGGGCGAAGCCCATTTCGTGGGTGACGACCACCATGGTCATGCCCTCGCGGGCCAGCGCCTTCATGACCTCCAGCACTTCGCCGACCATCTCCGGGTCGAGCGCCGAGGTCGGCTCGTCAAAGAGCATCACTTCCGGGTCCATGGCCAGCGCCCGCACGATGGCGATGCGCTGCTTCTGGCCGCCGGAGAGTTGGTTGGGATAGGCGTCGGCGCGGTCGGCGAGACCCACGCGCGCAAGCAGCGCCATGGCCTTTTCGTCCGCCGCCTGCTGGGCCATGCCCTTGAGTTTGCGGGGGGCGAGGGTGAGGTTTTTCAGAACCGTCATGTTGGGGAAGAGGTTGAAGTGCTGAAAGACCATGCCCATCTTCTGGCGGTGGATGTTGATGTTCACCCTGCTGTCGGTGATGTCCACGCCTTCAAAGGTGATCTTGCCTTTGGTGGGCAACTCCAGCAGGTTCAGGCAGCGCAGGAAGGTGCTCTTGCCGCTTCCCGAGGGGCCGATGACCACCAGCACCTCGCCCTTGCGCACCTGCGCATCCACGCCGTTGAGGGCGTGTACCTTGCCGTGGCCGAACTCCTTGTACAGGCCCTCCACGGTGATGATGGCATCAGTGATCACTTGCGCGCAGCCTCCTTTCCAGCTTGCCGACCAGCCAGGTGAAGAACATGACCACCGCGAGGTAGATCAGCGCCACCGCGATCAGCGGCATGAACGCCGAATAGGTGCGGCTGCGGATGATGTCGCCCGCCTTGGTCAGGTCCTGCACGGCCACGTAGCCCGCCACCGAAGTCTCCTTCAGAAGGGCGATGAACTCGTTCATCAGCGAGGGCAGCACGTTTTTGATCGTCTGCGGCACGATGATGTAGCGCATGGTCTGCAAATAGTTGAAGCCCAGACTGCGGCCGGCCTCGAACTGGCCGTTGTCAATGGACATGATGCCGCCGCGGATGATCTCGGCCACGTAGGCGCCGGAGTTGATGCCGAACGCCAGCGCCGCCACCATGGTGCCGTCCTTGGCGGCGGCGAAGATGACGTAGAAGAAGATCATCACCTGCACGACCACAGGCGTGCCGCGCACGACAGTCAGATAGACCTTGCACAGGCCGTTGAAAAAGCCGAACACGCGGCGGCCAAAGCTGGGCCGCGCCGTCTCGGCGGTCTTGTCGTAGGTGGAGCGCACCGCCGCCACTACAATGCCGATAAGCACGCCGACGATCAGCGCCACCAGCGTCAGAAGCAGCGTGTTTCCAAGGCCGGTGACGAGATATTCCCAGCGGTCGGCCTTGATGAAGTTCAGTTCAAACTCGGCCTTGACCGACGCAAACCACTCTGCCAAAAAAGTCCCTCCTCACGTCGCTTGCAGTCGTCCTATGCGCGCAAATAGGGGGCGTTTGCGCGCTCCCCTATCTGCGTATCAACCAGTCAGGACGTTATTCCGCGGCAGCTTCCTCGGCGGGCGCTTCCTCAGCGGCAGCCTCCGTGCTGGGGATGTACTTCTCGATGATGGCGGGAACAGTGCCGTCCTCGGTCAACTCGGCCAGAGCGGTGTTGAACGCCTCGAGCAGTTCGGTGTTCTCCTTGGCGAAGCAGGCGGCGTAGTCTTCAACGGCGTACTCGGTGTCGAGGATCTTCAGGCCTTCGTTGGCGGCCACGAAGTTCTTGGCCGGCTCGTTGTCGATGATGACGCAATCCAGCTTGCCGGTGGTCAGCGCAAGCACGGCGTCGGTGCCGGTCTTGAAGCGCTCGACGGAGCCGAGGCCGGCTTCTTCGATGTCGCCCGTGGCGTAGAGGTCGCCGGTCGTGCCCTGCTGCACGCCGATGGCGTTGTCCGCGCCCTCGGCAAAGAGGTCGTCAACGCTGGTGATGGGGGAATCCTCGGGAACGATGACCACCTGAACGCCGGTGGCGTAGGTGTTGGAGAAGTTGACGGACTGCAGGCGCTCCTCGTTGACGGTCATGCCCGCCATGCCGAAGGAGTACTTGCCGGAGACGACGCCGGGCACGATGGAGTCAAAGTCCGTGTCGACCACTTCCAGTTCATAGCCAAGCTTGTCGCAAATGGCCTGGGCGATCTCCACGTCGATGCCGGTGACTTCGCCGGTCTCATCGTCGTAATACTCATAGGGCGGGAAGGCGGCGTTGGTCGCCATCGTCAGCGTCTCGGACTCGGCCATGGCCGCGCCCATCAGCAACATGGAAAGAACCAGCAGCATGCTCATGATCTTCTTCATGGTTTCAGCCTCCAAATTTGTGCGCGTTCGCGCTTGATGTGATGATTATACATCCATCGCGGGAAAAATGCAACTGTTTGGGCGACGATTTAACAAAATATGCGATTTATGTGCATAAATATTCGTATATGCAGTTTTCGCGGCGCTTGACAGGGCGCGGGGATGTGCGGTATGATGGGCTGAGAACATGAGGAGGCGGGCAATGATCATACTCGGCATCGACCCGGGGCTGGCGACGATGGGCTACGGCGTTATCGAGGCGGAGGGGCAGAAGCGCAAGGTGGTGCAGTTCGGCACCATCAACACGCGCGCGGGATGCCCCACCCCGCAGCGGCTGCGCTCCATCTTTCAGGGCGTGAACCAGCTTCTGGACATCTACGCGCCCGACGACGTGGCCTTTGAAGAACTGTTTTTCTCCAAGAACGTCACCACGGGCATCGCCGTGGCGCAGGCGCGCGGCGCGGCGCTGGCGGCGGTGGCGGCGCGCACGGACAATGTATATGAGTATACCCCGATGCAGATCAAGCAGGCCATCACCGGCTATGGCGGCGCGGACAAGGGGCAGATGCAGCGCATGGTGAAGGCGCTTCTGGGCATGCAGGAGATCGCCCGCCCGGACGACGCCGCCGACGCGCTGGCCGTGGCGCTGACGCACGCCAATTCCATGAATATGAAAAAACTGTTCAAGATACAGTGACGGGAGGCAGGCATGTACGCGCATTTTGACGGTGTCGTGGCGGAAAAACTGGCGGACAGCATCGTGCTGGACGTGAACGGCGTGGGCTATCTTCTTCTGGTGAGCGCGCAGACGCTCTCCATGGCCCCCTCCGCGGGCGGGCGCATGAAACTCTACGCCACATTGAGCGTGCGCGAGGACGCCATGGAACTGTTCGGCTTTTACAGCCGCGAGGAAAAGCGCATGTTCGAGCGGTTGCGCTCCGTAAGCGGCGTGGGGCCGCGGATGGCGCTGTCCATCCTTTCCTCCATGCCGCTCAACGATCTTTCCATCGCGCTGGTGGCGGGCGACGCGGCGGCGCTGACGCGCGTGCCCGGCATCGGCAAAAAGACGGCGCAGCGGCTGGTGCTGGAACTGCGCGACAAGGTGGACGACGCCGAACTGACCGGCCAGAGCGCCGCGGCCGCCGCCCCCGCGGGCAGCGCCGAGAGCGAGGCCATCGCCGCGCTGATGGCGCTGGGCTACGCCTCCTCCGAGGCGGCGCGGGCCGTGAGCGCCGTGGCGGGCAAGGCCACGAAGGCGGATGAGATGATTTTTTTGGCATTGAAGAGTCTGGGGAACTGAACGAAGCAAAAATCACGCCCCGTCGCGGCGGGTATGCCGGCGGCGGGACGCTGTTTTTGGGGTTCAGGACGCGAGCGGCTTTTGCCGCAGCGTGCCTTCATAGGCGCCGACGACGCATTCGCCGGCGGGCTGGAAGCCGCAGCGCTCGTAGTAGGCGGTGAGGGCTTCGTTGTCGCGCGTGGAATCCAGACGCAGGTAGCGCTTGCCCATGCGCAGGGCCATTTCCTCCGTGCGGCGAAAAAATTCCCCGCCCGTGCCGGGGCAGGGGGCCAACGCTCGTCCTCGCACAAAAGCACGGCGGCGGCCAAAGAATCATCCGTAAGCAGGCAAAGGGCTTTTCTGGCACACGGATCGACGTGAAGTGCGCCAAATTGACAGGTCTGGCGCGCAGTACCTGCCACAAATACAAAAGGAAACTTTCATATTCTCACAATGTCAATAAAAAGGCCGTGAAGGAGCAAGGAAGTACGGGAATGGGCGGGTCACAGCCGCTTTTCCACAACGGCGGATACCTATGCGCACGTGTTGGCGGGAAGCAAGAACCGCCTTGCCCAGTCCATTGATAGCGCCTTGCTGGAACCGATCGGTTCGGAAGCGGTTAGGAAGCGCCCCGCCCAGGCGCGCAGCAAAAAAGAAGAAAACCCCGAAAACGCCGTGTTTTCGAGGTTTTCCGTTGGTGGAGCATACCGGACTCGAACCGGTGATCTCTACACTGCCAGTGTAGCGCGA
>CAMMGP010000115.1 GCA_946496415.1 uncultured Clostridia bacterium
TTTCTCCAAAACGCCGCAGGCGGCAAGCCCCTGCTCGTGGGCTTGCCGCCGTCTATTCCCTCCACCGCCCCATTCGGACCGAAACGCAGCACACCCGCCCCATTCGTGACGGGGCGGGTGTGCATCTACTTCGAGCCAACGGCGCTGGCCGGCGGCACTGCCGCCCGGAGGAGGTTGAGGGCGTTTTGGCAGGTCAGCGTGCGGATCCAGTCGCGGTCGCCGCGCAGCATCAGGCGCTCGGCGTGTACGCCGTCAGGGCCGGCAATACCTACGTAGACCAGCCCTACCGGCTTTTCCGGCGTGCCGCCGTCGGGGCCGGCAACGCCCGTGGTGGCAATGGCCCAGGTAGAGCCGCTCACCCGCCGCGCGCCCTCGGCCATCTCCAGCGCGCACTCGGCGCTCACCGCGCCGTATTGCTCCAGCGTTTCCGCGCGCACGCCCAGCACGCGCATCTTCGCCTCGTTGGAATAGGTCACGTGGCCTTCGTGTACGACGGCGCTGGCGCCGGGGCAGTCGATGAGATGGGAGATGAGCATGCCGCCGGTGCAACTCTCCGCCGTGGTCACGGTTTCGCCGCGCTTGGCAAGCATCTTCAGAACCGTCGATGCCAGGCTGACCTCCTCGCCGGGGCCGTAGGCGGCGTAGACGGCGTTGCCCAGGCGGCGGCGAATCTCCGCCTCCATGGGATCGATCAGGGCGCTGGCGTCCTCGCCCAGGGGCACGCGGGCGCTGATGCGCGCCGTCACCTCGCCCGCGCCGCAATAGAGGGCGAGCGTGGGGTTGTCGCCATGGAAGAGGTCGAGCAGCAGCATTTCCGTCTTGGATTCGCCCACGCCGAAGATGCGCAGAAAGCGCGATTCGATGTGCTCGCCCGAGCGCTTGCGCAGCCAGGGCGCGAGTTGGCGCTCGAACATGTCCTTCATCTCGCGGGGCGGCCCGGGCAGCACGGCCACGGCCTTGCCATCGCGCTCGACGATGCAGCCCGGCGCGGTGCCGCAGGCGTTGGGCATGATGATGGCCCCGCGCGGGAAGTACGCCTGCTTGTTGTTGTTTTCCGTCATCTCGCGGCCGAGGCGGCACATGCGCGCGCGCACGGCTTCGAGGCTCTTTTCATCCAACTCCATCGGCAGGCCGAAGAACTCGCCCACCATCTCCTTGGTCAAATCGTCTTCCGTAGGCCCGAGTCCGCCGGTGGTGATGACCATGTCCGAACGCGACAGCGCCTCGGCAAGCGCCTGCTTGACGCGCGCGGGGTTGTCGCCCACGGTCGTATGGCGGTAGAGCGTCACGCCCAGTTCCGAGAGCCGGCGCGAGATATACTGCGCGTCGGTATTGGCGATCTGCCCCATCAAAAGCTCGGTGCCCACGGAAAGTATCTCTGCGATCATGGAACTTCGCCTCCTGCGAATGCGGTTCAACCCATGGGGATCTCGGCGTTCATGATCAGCGCCACGGTGGTGGCGTCGATCACCGCGTTCGGATCCGTGGGATCCACTTCCAGCAGCGGCGCGCCCGGGTTCTGGGCGTTGTAGGACTGCTGGAAACTCAGCACGATCTCCAGCGTGCGCTGGTCGAACACGCCGGGCTGCGGAGCGTTGTCCGCGGTGAACAGGCCCAGATCAAACAGCTTCTGTTGCAGGGCCTGTATGCTGGCCGGATCAGAACTTGCGTCGATGCTGCCGGATGTGGGCGCCTGCGTGGGCGCTTCGGTGGCCTGCGCGGCGATGCGGAAATTAAAGGTGGAGGAAGTGGCCTCGCCGCCGGAGGCGGGGTAGGCGACCACTTCCAGCGTGTAATCCGAGCCGGCAGTGAAGTTGGCCATCGGTACGGAGAGGCTGGAGCCGGAGACCTCATTGGAGTGCATCACGCTGCCGTCGGGGGCGTAGAAAGTGGCCACATAGCGCGCCACTTCGCCCTCGACCGACCACTGGAAGGACGGATCGCCGTCAAAGACGTAGATGCCGCCCTCGTCGTAGCCGCCCGCGGCGCTGATCTGCGGCGCGGAGATGGGCACGGGCGTGGGCGCTTCGGTGGGCGCTTCGGTGACCGGCACGGCCACGCGGAAGGCGAAGGTGGAGGAAGTCGCCTCGCCGCCGGAGGCGGGCTGGGCGACGATCTCCAGCGTGTAGACCCGGCCCGGTTCGAGCGTGGACGCGCCGATGTTGAGGGAATTGCCGTTCACGCCGCCGGAGTGGACAACGGCATACTGGTCGTCGTAAAGCGTGGCGGTAAAGGAGGCCACGTCGCCCTCGACCGACCACTGGAAGGACGGATCGCCGTCAAAGACATGCACGCCGCCATCGTCATAGCCGCCCGCGGCGCTGATCTGCGGCGCGGAGATGGGCACGGGCGTGGGCGCTTCGGTGGGCGCTTCGGTGACCGGCACGGCCACGCGGAAGGCGAAGGTGGAGGAAGTCGCCTCGCCGCCGGAGGCGGGCTGGGCGACGATCTCCAGCGTGTAGACTCTGCCCGCTTCGAGATTGGACGCGCCGATGGTGAGGTTGTTGCCACTGACGCCGCCGGAGTGGACGACATTGCCCTGATCGTCGTAGAGCGTAGCGGAGAAGGAAGCCACTTCGCCCTCGACCATCCAGTGGAAGGCCGCGTCGCCATCAAAGACGAACACGCCGCCTTCCTCGTAGCCGTTTGCGGTCGCGTCGATCTGCGGCGCGGAGATGGGCACGGGCGTGGGCGCTTCGGTCGGGGCCTCGGTGGGCGCTTCGGTGGCCATCTGGGCGCGGTAGACGTACTCTTCCAGATAGTTCTGCGTGCGGGCGGTGAACACGCCGTTGGGCGTGAGCGCCTCATAGCCGAGGTCGGCGTTGACGCGCTGCTGGAAATCGGTGATGGCCTGCGTGGTGGCGGGGCCGTAGACGCCGTCGGCATTGTCCAGGAAGCCGAGGTAGACAAGCTGCTCCTGCAAATAGCGGATGGAATCCGGGTCGGAATTCGCGTCCACGAGCACGTTGTCGTCCTCGTCGCCGGGCTGCTGGGTGGGCTGTTGCGTCGGCTGCTGGGTGGGCTGCTGGGTGGGCTGCTGGGTGGGCTGCTGGGTGGGCTGCTGGGTCACGGGGTTGTCCACGTAGTATTCCAGCAGGCGCAGCGTGGCCTCGTCGCAGTTGCCGGTGACGGCAAGGGCGTTGTAGCCCTGCTGGGCGTTGGCCCACACCTGGAAGTTGCGCACGGCGATGGAAGTGGCCGAGCCGTAGACGCCGTCCACGCCGTTTAAGAAGCCCAGTTCGCGCAGCATGGTCTGCAAGTAGCGGATGCGCTCGGCGGGGGAATTGGGCGAGATGCCCGTCTCCTGCGTGGGCGCGGGCGTGGTGGGCGCGGCGGTGGGCGTGGGCGTCGGGGCAACGGTGGGCGTGGCCGTGGGCCTGGCGTCCTGCCACCAGTCGGCAAAGACGATCAGGTAGTCGCGGGTGGCGGAATCGACCTCGCCGGTCACTTCCAGCACCTGGCGGCCGTAGTAGCGGTTCACCGCGTCCTGGAACTCCCAGACCGCGCCGCGCGTGGCCGCGCCGTAAACGCCGTCGTCCGAACCGGCGGGCAGATGGCCGAGGGTGATCAGCAGCTGCTGCACGCGGCGGATGTCGCTCTTCGAGGAATTCTCGTTGATGAGGAAATCGTCCGGCGCTTCCGTGACCACCGGCGGCGGCGTGGCCGGGCGCTGGGTGGGCTTGGCGGCGATCGCGTACTGGTCGAGCCAGTAGAGCGTAGCCGGGCCGGCGATGCCGTCCACGGTGAGCTTGGGATCGATGGCGTAGGTGCTGTTCATGTAGGTCTGGAAATCGCGCACGGCCTGGCGGGTGGCGCTGTCATAGACGCCCGAGGGCTGGCGCGCGTCCAGCCAGCCAAGGCCGATCAGTTGCCACTGCAGGTCGGTGATCTCCGAGGCCGAGGAATTGCCGTTGATGATCTGGCTGGTCGGCCGCGGCGTGGCGTTGGGCCGCGGGGTGGGCGTGCGCACGCTGCCGGCCTGGTTGTTGTAGTTGTCGTTCTCGTTCGTGCCGGAAATGTAGTCCATCCAGGAAAGATCCGGATCCTTGATGGGCGCGAACGTCGTCTGCACATAGGGCGTGGGCGAGGGCGTGGGCGCCGGCGTCCACAAAGAATCCGAGGCCAGCGTGGGCATGACGCTGGGCGCGGTGGTGGCGTCGAAAGCGTTGGAGAGCAGGCGGATGACGACAAAGATCACCACCAGCACAGCCACCGCCGCGCCGCCGATGATCAGCGCCAACTGCCGCCCGGAGTGGCCCTCGCGCTCCTCTTCCGCCTCGCGGTGAGCGGCGCTGGAGGCGGACTTGCGCTGGGCGATGTAGGCGGTGCCGTTCTCCTCAAAGTAAAAGTGGCGCTTTTTCGGGTCCTCCACGGCCTCGACGCTGGCCTTGAGGCGCTGCATGCCGCGCTCGAAGGCCTCCTCGGCCCCGGCCACGGGCGCGACGGAGCCGTCGTTGAGGCGCTGGGCGCAGTCGCGCGGCAGGTATTCGCGGATGCGCAGCGTGGCCTCGCGCTTGGTGTCGTAGGCCATGTAGACGATGCCGCTGGCGTCCTGCCCCATGGCGCGCCCGACGAGGAAGCGGCCGTTGTGGAGCAGCGTGCCGGGCAGAAGCTGTATCTGCGGCACGGCGGCGCGGGAATCGTGGCCGCAATGGGGGCAGATATCGCGGCCGCCAAGATCCTCAAAGCAGTACATGCACTTGTTTTCGTATGCCATTGGGGTCACTCCTTCGTGTTCAGGAAGTCCGCGGCGGCCGCTTGCGTCCGCGCGAACACTTCTTCAATCGAGCCGGAGCCGTCGAGCACGCGGATGCGCTCCGGCTCCTTTTCCCGCAGGGCGGCGTAGGCGTCGCGCAGGCGGCGCTGGAAGGCCGCGCCCTCCGCTCCGATGCGGTCGGCGTGGCCGCCGCGCGTGGCGCGGGAGAGGGCCTCCGCCTCGTCGATGGCGTAAAGGAAGGTGCCGTCCGGCCGCGCCCTTTGGG
>CAMMGP010000116.1 GCA_946496415.1 uncultured Clostridia bacterium
CTTCCGTCATTATAATGATTTCGTCCAGTTAATGTCAAGAGTGGCCGGTTGCATCTTGGCGCTAAAGCGATTATAATATATCCATATAGGGTGGACAGGAGTGTCCGCTTTTATGCGCGGCATTGCGCCGCCCAGGAATAAAACAGTTTGGAGCGAGTATACACATGCGTCGAAAGCGGGTGACCGGAAGATTCTACGTCTTCCTGTTGGCGATCCTGGTCATCGCCTTTTTGATCGTTCGCCCGCACCTGCGCTTTGGTACGCGGGAGGCGATTATCGAGCCGGGCTCGGCCTCCTATTCGCAGAAGACCGACGCGGTGATCATCCGCGATGAATCGGTCTTTTCCTCGGGCACCATCGCCCGCGTGGAATACGTGGCCATGGAGAATACGCTGCTGAACGCTGGTGACACCATCGCCTACCTCTATTCCACCGGCTATTCGGAAAGTGAATTGGAGCGCCTGGAGGACGTTCGCGCCAACATACAGGCCTACCACAAGACGATTCTCAACAACATCGTCGACAACGACCTAAACCGCCTCGACCGCATTGTGGACATGCGGGCGCTGGAACTCAAGTCGCTGGTGACGCACCAGACCACGGGCAATCTGCTCTCGCTCGTGCGGCAACTCGAGTCGGCCATGGTCGACCGGCAGGATTACATGCGCGCCAACCAGCGCGAGGATCTCAACCTCAACCGCCTCTATCAGGACGAGAGCACGCGCATGAATTCCATCGCCTCCTGGCGCACGGAGGCCACCGCCGACGAGGCGGGCGTGATCTCCTTTTACACCGATGGCTACGAAAGCGCGCTGACGCCCGACGCGCTGGACGCGCTGACGCCCGCGGACATACGCGCCGTCATCGCCGGCAATTCCCTGGGCGAGGGCTCCTCGCGCCTGACCGACATCTACCGCCTGGTGGATCAGGACACCTGGTACGTGGCCATACTCACCGACGGGCGGAGTTGGAACCCGGTGCTCGATCAGGTGTACTACCTGCAATTCGAGGGCTTTGAGGATCTCGTCTTTTCCGCGAAGGTCACGCGCGTGCAGAAGGTGGAAAACGAAGTGCTGGCCGTGTTCCTCGTGGAAGACCCCATGGGTCCGATGATCTATCAGCGCAGCGGGCGGGTGACGCTCAGCAGCGAACTGAGCGGCCTCTCAGTGCTCGCCGAGGCGCTCGACAACCAGAGCGGGCAGACGGGCGTGTGGCTGTTCGACGTGCCGGGCGGCACGTTCGTGCCGGTGGAAGTGCTCTCCAACGACGGCAACCGGGCGCTCATCCAGCCGCAGGCGGAAGGCGCTTTGCAGGTGGGCGACCGTGTGCTGATCAAGTAGGTGGATATATGGAACGGGATCTATTGGCAAAAAACCTGCGCGACGTGCGCGCGCGGCTGGACGCGGCTTCCCAGCGCTGGGGGCATGTGGACATCTGCGCCGTGACCAAGACGGTGGACGCGCAGACCATCAACCTCGCCTGCGAACTGGGCGTGCGCGTGATCGGCGAGAACCGCGTGCAGGAACTGGCTGGCAAGTCTGACCAGTTCGACAAGCGGCTGGAGGCGCATCTCATCGGCCACTTGCAGATCAACAAGGTCAAACAGGTCCTGCCGCTGGTAAAGATGATCCAGTCGCTCGACCGGCGCGAACTGCTTTATGAGATCGACCGCCGCGCGCAGGCCATGGGCATCATTATGCCGGCGCTTGTACAGGTCAATATCGCCAAAGAGCCGCAGAAGTCCGGCGTGTTCGAAGAAGATCTGGAAGCGTTCGTGCGCGAGGCGGCGAAACTTGACGGCGTGCGCGTGCAGGGGCTGATGGCCATCATGCCTCTGGTGGACGACCCGGAAGAGGTGCGGCCCTGCTTCCGCCGCATGCGGGTGTGGTTCGACCGTTTGCGCGAAGCGGACATACCGGGCGCGCGGATGGAGATATTGTCCATGGGCATGACCGGCGACTACATCGTCGCCGCCGAGGAGGGCGCCACCATGGTGCGCCCCGGACGGGCGCTGTTCGGCGCCAGGATATAAGCAGGAGGGATCGCTATGGCTCGCAAGCAGGGCGGCGTCAATAAATTTCTCAACTTCATCGGTCTGGTGGACGACGAGCCGCAGAGGGCCGCGGACGATTACGCCGACAACTACGGCCGGCCTTCGACCTACGTGCCCAAGCAGCAGCGCTCGCGCACGGAGGACACCCGCCGCCGCACCATCGTCAAGGACGAGCGCGGCCGCTACGGCGCCGACCGCTATGCTTCCACGCGCGTGACGCCGCCCGCCTCGCGGCGCACTTCGTCCGCGGGCTACGACTACAACTATGTCCCGCGCGATACGCGCTCGAACTACGAGCCGGCTTCCACGCGCGCGCAGACGCGCGCCCAGCGCCAGCGCACGCTGATGTGCTCGCTGAACACGCTGGAGGACTGCTGCGACGTCATCGACAGTCTCATCGCCGGCAACGTGGTGGTGCTGACGCTGGACGAGATCGACCCCAAACTCACGCAGCGCGCCATCGACACGCTCTCCGGAGCGGTGTTCGCTTTGAGCGCCACCATCCGCAAAGCGTCCGACCGCACCTATGTGCTCGCCCCCAACACCGTGGAAGTCAACGAGACCTACGATGTGGAGCGGAGGTTCTGAATCTATGACGATGTATTCCGTCATCCACGCCGTGCAGGTGTTTTTGCGCATCCTCAGTCTGGCCATGTTTATTTACTGGATCATGACGTTTCTGCGCTTCAACAACCGCTTCGTGGAGATCCTCGCCAAGTTCATTTATCCGTTCGTGCGTCCCTTTCGCCGTCCGGCGATGTGGGTGATGCGGCGCACGGGATTGCCCATTGACTTTACGCTCTGGTTTGCGATGATCGGCATCAATATCGTCAGCGAGCTGCTCTACGTGCTGTATTTCCGGCTCTGTCTGCCTATCGGCCTCTACTGAGCATGGAGATGGAGGAAAAGCGCCTGCGGGAATTGGCGCTGCGCGCGGCGCATGCCTGCGCGCCCACGTATACGCGCTTTCTTGAACCGCCCATGGAAATTGCCTGTCGCGCCGCCGCCAACTTCGCCGGCTGCGAAGTGGCCTTTGACGGCGGCTATGAGGGCGCGGAGCGCCGCGTGGCGGGGTTTTACGCGGGCGCTGCGGAAGCGCTTTCTTTCCCCATCCGCCGTCTGCGCGTGGATTGGAACGCGCGCTACGGCTCGCCCGGACATCGGGATATCCTCGGGGCGCTGATGGGATTGGGCGTCGGGCGCGAGACGCTGGGCGACATCGCCCTGCTCAGGGAAGGCGCGCTTTTGTTCGTCCATGAGGACATCGCGGACTATGTGGCCGCCAATCTCGAAAGCTGCGGCCGCGTGAAGGTGCGCGTCTCGCCCTGCGGGGAGGAGGTCGCGCCGCCGGAGCCGGAGGGAACGCTCATCTATCGCACCGTGCCCTCAGAGCGGCTGGACGCGGTGCTCTCCGCCGCCTACGATCTTTCCCGGCAGAAGGCGCAGGAGATGATCCGCGCCGAACTGGTGAAGGTCGACCACGCGGTGGAAACGCGCCTCGACGCCCGCCTTCAGGAAGGCAGCCTCGTCTCCGCGCGCGGACTGGGACGCTTCCGTATGCAGGAAGTCACGGGGCTTACGCGCAAGGGCCGCGTGGGGCTGCGCCTGTTTGTGTATGGAAAGTGAAGAAAATTCTACTTTTCCCTACGGGGGAAGGATTTTCACCCCCTGCGACGAATACCGAAAAAGGACGATCACGCAATCGTGCATTGCAACGAAAGGGAGAGAAAACATGCCGATCAGTGTCAGGGATATTCAGGAAAAAGAGTTCAGCAGGCAGAAGCGGGACGGTTACAACATCGAAGAAGTCGACGATTTTCTCGATGAGATTTCCGACCAGCTAAGCGTGCTCATCCGCGAGAACATGGCGCTGGCCGAGCAGGTCAAGACGCTGCAGGTCGAGAATGAGAGGCTCGAAGCCAACGCCAGCGTTCCCGCCGCCGAGCCGGCTCCCGCGCCGGTGTCCGCGCCCGCGCCGGTGGAGACTGTTTCCAGCGACGAACCGGCCTACGACGAGCCGAGCTACTTCAAAAACCTCCAGGTGACGCTGCGCGACACGCTGATCAACGCCCAGCGCATCGCCGACGAGACGGTAGCCGATGCCCGCAAGAAGGCGCAGGAAGTCATTTCCAGCGCTGAGGAGCAGGCTGCCACCACGGTTTCCAACGCCAAGGTGGAAGCGGAGAGCATCAAGGCCGAGGCGGACAATATCCGCAAGACCATCGCCACCTATCGCGCCAACTTCCGCCGCCTGGTGGAAGGGCAGGTGCAGGTGCTCAAGGAGACCGATTCGCTGTTTGACTGATCCGCAGCGGACGGCTTTGCGGGGCGGCGCGCGGGGAACATTCCCCGCGGCGCCGCCCCGCGCCTTTGTATACGTCGCTTCCCCGGCGGGAAACCTTTGCCAGGGGGGTGGCGCGCGTGGGCGAAGAACTGGAAAAGCGGCTGGAAGCGCTGTTGGGAACGCTGGAGAGAATGCGGCTGGACGAATATGTGGAACATATTTCCAACCGCAAGCGTCTTATCTGGGACAACCTGCTCTACGGCATGGTGCGCGGCTTCGGCTTCACGCTGGGGTTTGCCGTGCTGGCGGCGCTGTGCGCCGTGGTGCTGAAAAACATGGTGGTAGAGAATATACCCGTCATCGGCGGGTTCCTCGCGGAGGTCATCAATGCGATTGAAGCAAGGATGTAGGCTATTTTGGCTGGCGCTGATCGCCTTTGCCCTCGACCGGGCCACGAAGGTCTGGTCGCTGACGCTGGAAGGCGGCGTGGAGGCTGTGCCGGGGCTTCTCAATTTCCGGCCGGTGCGCAACTATGGCGCGGCCTTCGGCGTCTTTGCCGGCAAGCAGGCGCTTTTGAGCGCGCTGGTGCTGCTTTTGTGCGC
>CAMMGP010000117.1 GCA_946496415.1 uncultured Clostridia bacterium
CCCGCCATAAAAGCAGAAATCCTCGGGCAGATAGCCGACGATGGCGCGCACCGCGCCGGCCCGCGCAAGCGGCAGGCCGCAGACGAGCGCCTCGCCCCCGTCGCCCGGCAACAGCGTGGCAAGTATGCGCAAAAGCGTTGATTTGCCCGCTCCTTTGCCGCCGAGCAGGCCGAAGACGCCGCCATCCATGCGAAATGTGAGTCCATCCAGCGCGACCTTGCCCGAAAAACGCCGGCACAGGCCGCGCAGTTCGACGTTGTTTTCCATAAAAGCGCTCCCTCCCTGTCGGGAAAGAGCATACAGCGCGCTTCTAAACTTTTTATCTACCACGCGGCGTTGTAATCGCGCGCAGTTTATGATAGAATCGTGGGCAGGAAAAACAGAGAGGGCGGACGAGCATGCAGGAGATCAAATGCCCCAACTGCGGCAAGACCTTCGTGGTGGACGATTCCGGCTACGCGCAGATCGCGCGCCAGGTGCGCGACAGCGAATTCGACCGCGCGCTGCGCCAACGGGAAAGGGACATCGCCGAGGCGAAGGAAAAGGAGCTCGAGCTTGCGCAGATGCGGCAAAAAGAGGCGTTCGACCGGGCGCTGGCCGAGGCGGAAAGGCGCGTCGAGCAGCTCAAGACGCAACTCGCGGGCAGCGAGACGGAGAAGCAGCTGGCCGTCTCCGAAGCCGTGGGCAAACAGGCGGAAAAGCTGGCCGAGGCGGAAAGGCGCGTCGAGCAACTCAAGGCGCAACTCGCGGGCGGCGAGACGGAGAAAAAGCTGGCTGTTTCCGAAGCGGTGCGCGAAAAGGAGAAGGAACTTTCCGAGCAGGCGACGGAGATGGCGGAGCTGAAAAACCGCCTTGCCCGGCAGGAGACGGAGAGCCAATTGAAAGCGCAGTCCATGCAGCGCGAGTACGAGAGCCGCCTTAAGCAGAAGGACGAGATGATCGAATACTACAAGGACTTCAAGGCGCGCCAGTCCACGAAGATGATCGGCGAGAGCCTGGAACAGCACTGTTTGAGCCAGTTCAACGCCCTGCGCATGACGGCCTTTCCCGACGCCTACTTTGAAAAGGACAACGACGCGCGCAGCGGCAGCAAGGGCGATTTTATCTTCCGCGAATCGCGCGGCGGGGTGGAGTTCATCTCCATCATGTTCGAGATGAAAAACGAGGCGGATGAAACGGCCACCAAGCACAAGAACGAGGACTTCTTCCGGGAGCTGGACAAGGACAGGCGCGAAAAAAAGTGCGAATACGCGGTGCTGGTGTCGCTTCTGGAGGCGGACAGCGAGCTTTACAACAACGGCATCGTCGACGTTTCGTACAGGTATGAAAAGATGTACGTCATCCGCCCGCAGTTTTTCATCCCCATCATCACGCTGTTGCGCAACGCGGCGCTGGGGAGTTTGAAGTACCGGCAGGAACTGGAGGTGGCACGCAACCAGCAGATCGACATCCTCCACTTTGAGGAGAACATGAACGCCTTCAAGGAGGGCTTCGGGCGCAATTACCGGCTGGCGAGCGAGAAGTTCAGGTTGGCCATCGAGGAGATCGACAAGACGATCGCGCACCTGCAAAAGACGAAGGAAGGGCTGCTCTCCTCGGAAAACAACCTGCGCCTGGCCAACAGCAAGGCCGAGGACCTGAGCATCAAGCGGCTGACGAAGAACGCGCCGAGCGTGCGGGAGATGTTCGACGCGGCGAAAAACGAAAGCCCCGCCGGGTGAGCGGCGGGCAAAGCCGGGGCGACGTCATGCGGACGCCGCCCCGGTGTGTTTTTGCTTTATCGGCGCAGGCAATGTCAGCGCGCCGCGCGCAGATAGGTCGCAAACAGCGCTTGCGCGTCCTCGTTTCCCTCGGCGTATGGCCTGAACACGGCAAGAAAGTCCTGCGTGGCCGCTTCCTTGAAGGCAAAGGCGGCGTAGTATTCGCGCATGGCCGCGCTGAACGTTTCCCGGCCCAAGGCCTGTTCCAGCCGGTAGAGGAAGGCCGCGCCGCGCTCATAGACGGCGGGGGTGTAGTCGCCCCCCAGTTCGTCATAGGAGAGGTCGATGCAGAGGTCGGAAACATCCTCTGCTTCGTTCACCGCGTTGGCAAAGGCGTCCATCTGCGCGGTGATGTCGTCTTCGCTCTTGCCAACAAAGCGCCAATACACCTGTTCGCTGTACGCCGCAAAGCTCTCGTCCAGCCACGCCTCGCGGTACTGGTCGTTGCCGACCACGGCGTAAAACCACTGATGCGCGGTCTCGTGCGCCACAGTCGCCGCCAGTTTCCCTTCGTATTCGGCGCGCTCCGCCGCGTCCGTATCGCTGCCAAAGAACCAGCTGTACATCTGGCTCACGCGCACCAGGCCCGGCGCTTCCATGCCGCCAAACTCGTAGTTGGACTCCACCACATCCAGTTCGGCATAGGGGTATTGCCCGTAGGCGTCCGTAAAGGCGCGGATCGCGTCCAGCGCCGCCTGCATGGACAGCTCGTTCTGCCGGCGATGGCTTTCTTCGCCGCGGGCATAGTAGCAGTTGACCATCACGCCTTCGGCTTCGCCGCACGCCACATCCAGTTCGTCGCTCGCGATGAGCGTCACATCCCGCATGCGGTCCGCATGGATGCGCCACAGGCTCGGCGCTTCTTCCGTCTCATCGCCGCTGGCGACCACGGTGTAGCCCTCCGGCACATGCAGGCGGATGTCATAATCGGCGCAACGGGTGTAAAAACATTCTCCATCTACGAAATAGGGCTCAACGACCCATCCGCCGTCTTCATAGACGGCCAGCATGGGATAAAATTGCGCCAGCTCGAAGGTGCGCCCAGCCTCGCTTTCCGTATGCAGCGGGAAATAGCCGCAGCGCAGGCCGCCCTCGGGGATGTCGGCCGCGTAGGAAAGCGCGATCTCGCAGCGGTCGCCGCTCGCAAGGGGCGTCTTCAGCGCCACGTAGACGATGGAGGCGTCCGCCGCGTCCACGCGCACCTCCAGCATTTCGCCCCCGCAGGACGCGGAGAGGATGCCGCTCTGCAAGGACAGTTGTTCATCGGTGCGCGTTCTGGCCTCGGCGATGACGCTGGCCATGAAATCCCGAAAACAGAGTTCCTCCCATGCGTCGGGACTGTCGTTTACGACCGCGACGCGCGCCTCCACGGTCAGAGAAGCACTTTGCGCGTCCAGCGTCACATCCATCGCGTAAGAAAGGCCGTCCTCCTCCGCGTGTCCCGGAAGCGCGGGGAGCAACGCGGCAAAAAGCAGCAGCGCGGCAAAGGCGCGGATGGCGCGGGAATATACGGTTTGCATAGGTTCCACCTTCCTTTCCATGTATCTGTATATAGGACACACGCCGCTGTGTGAAGGTTGATGGCCGCGGGAAAATTTACGCAAAAAGCCCCGCCCGTGCGGGCGAGGCTCGATGGAGGACGCTATCGGGCGTTCCCCTTTTCTGTTTTGGCTTCTTCCATCACCCTGAACGCGGCGCGCACGCGGGCGCCGCCTTCGGGGGCGTTGTCCACGGTGAGGGCGCCGCCGTGGCGCTCCGCGAGCGTGCGGCAGATGTAGAGACCGAGACCAAAGTGTTCGCCATCGCGGGCGGCGGTCTTGTCGCGGAAGTAGGGTTCGGCGGCGCGCTTGAGCGCCTCGGGCGTGAAGCCGGGGCCGTCGTCCTCCACGGTGAGGACGAGGGTGTCGCCGAGGCGGCGGAAGGTGGCGGCGACGCGCGTTTTCGCGTAGCGGGCGGCGTTGGCGGCGAGGTTGTCAAACACGCGGAGGATGAGCGACGCGTCCGCGCGGGCCGTGCCGCCGTCTTCGCCCGCCATGGAAAAGGCAAGGCCGCGGCAGACGACTTTGCCCTCCCCCGCCATCTGCGCGCGCAGGGCGGCCACGTCTATCCGCGCGGGGACGAGAGCAACTTCTTCCAGCCGCGCCGCCTCGCCCATGGTGGCGGCGTAGCGCTCGAGGCGGGATATGTGGCCGTCCATCACCGCGAGGGTATCCAGCACCTTTTCCCGCGTCAGGCTGCCGGCGGCGTATTTCTTCAAAAAGTCGCTGTATCCGCGCAGGACGGTCAGCGGCGTGCGCAGGTCGTGGGAAAAGGCGGCCTGCATCTGCCGCCGCTGTTCGAGCGTGCGCCAGAGATCGCGGCTGGAAGCGGCAAGCGCGGAGCGCATCGTTTCCATGGCAGCGAGCGCCCTGTCCATCTCGTTGCCCTTTTCCAGCGCGGGGATGGTGAAATCGAGGTCGTTTTTGGCGATGAGGCCGGCGGCTTCCTCGATCTGGCGCAGAGGCCGCTTCAGCTTGCGGCGGTAGAACAGCACCCCGGCGGTGAGGATGGAGAGGACGGAGACGACCGGGTAGGAAAGCAGCGTGATCCGGCCGTAAAGGGTGTAGCGGGCGTATTCTTCCTCGGGCACGAGTTCGAACAGCGAGGTCGAATAGGCCATCTGCTCCCCCACCACCTCGCCATCGACGACGAGCTGCGCGGGGATGCGGTACTGCGCCCCATAGCGCGTTTCCCAGCGGTGGTAGAGGCCATTCTGCAATTCGGAGCAAATGGCGGTCAAGAGCATAATGGCCGCGAGCGCCGCCAGCACGGCCACGGCGGCGTAGAGAAAGAAACTCCACTTGAGCGACAGACGGCGCAGGCGGCGTTTGCGCGCCTTCACTTTACCCACTTGTAGCCCACTCCCCAGACGGTTTCGATCTGTCCCTGCGCACCGGCCTGCATCAGCTTTGCGCGGATGCGCTTGATGTGCTCGGCGACGACACTGCTGGAGCCCTCTCCCTCCCAGCCCCAGACGCGCTCGTAGATGCGCTCCTTGTCAAACACCTGGCCGGGGTTCTGGGAAAGCATCTCGACGATCTCGTATTCCTTCTTCGCCAGCGGCACGCGCTCGCCGCGCACGTAGA
>CAMMGP010000118.1 GCA_946496415.1 uncultured Clostridia bacterium
CTTGACGCTGGCGCGCGCCTCCACCACCGCGCCCGCGCCGATCACGGCATACTTGTCCACCACCGCCCCGCGCTCCACGCGCGCCCCGGCGCCGATGTAGCAGGGCTGTTCCACGCGCGCGTCCTCGTCCACCAGCGCGCCCTTCTGCACGCCCGCGGGCGTATCCAATTTCAGCTTTCCCTCCAAAAGTTCGGCATGCGCGCGCAGGTAAGCGCCCACATCGCCGATATCGCACCAGTAGCCCTCCAGTACGCAGCCGTAAATGGCTCGGCCCTCCCGGACGAGCCGGGGGAACAGTTCGCCGCCAAAATCGCAGGGCCTGCCCTCGGGGATGAGCGCAAGGAGCTCCGGTTCGAGGATGTAGATGCCGGTGTTCACCGTGTCGGAAACAGCTTCGCCCGGCCCGGGTTTTTCCACAAAGGCGCGCACGCGGCCGTCCGCCGCGGGGATGACCAGCCCGTATTCCAGTGGATCGGGAACGCGCGTGAGCACCATCGTCGCCAGCGCCTCGTGTTCGCGGTGAAAAGCGAGGGCGGCGGAGAGGTCGAGATCGGTCACGCCGTCGCCGGAGAGCACGCAGAACGTTTCGTCGAGAAAATCCGCCGCCTGCCGCACGCCGCCCGCCGTGCCCAGGGGCGTGCGCTCGGTGTAGTAGCGCAGGGAAAGGTCCCAGTCGCCGCCGTCGCCGAAGAAATCCACGATGGCGTCGGGCAGATAGCCCAGCGTCACCGCCGCCTCGCGCACGCCGTGCTTTTTGAGAAGTTTCAGCGCGTATTCCATTACCGGCCGGTCGAGCAGCCGCATCATGGGCTTTGGCTGGTCGCAGGTCAGAGGCCGTAGCCTCGAGCCTTCGCCGCCCGCCATGATGATCGCTTTCATGCAAATACCCCCATCGAAGAAGAATACATAGTATATCTATGCAACATTCTTCCCGATATGGGGGCAAAGCATGCAATTTTAAATAAATTTGCGCATAAAGCACAAAACCGGGGCGCAGAAACGCGCCCCGGTATGCCTTAGAGGATATACTTCTTTACGTCCTTGGACTGCATATCGTCGGAAAGCTGACCCCGCACATACTCGGCGTCTACCTTGACCTCCACTTCCGGGGCGTCTCCGCCGCCGGCATTGAAGGCGATGTCGTTGAGTATCATTTCCAGCAGCGTGTGCAGCCGCCGCGCGCCGATATTTTCGGCGGTCTCGTTGGCCTGCCAGGCGTAGTCGGCGATGGCGTCCAGGGCGCTGTCGTCAAAGGTGAGCGATACGTTGTCCACCTTCAAAAGCATCTGATACTGGCGGATGAGGGCGTTCTCCGGCTGGGTGAGTATGCGCTTGTAATCCTCGCGCGTCAGCGGCTTTAGGTCCACGCGCACGGGAAAGCGGCCCTGCAATTCGGGAATCAGATCCGTCACTTTGGAGACGTGGAACGCGCCCGCGGCAATGAAGAGCATGTGGTCGGTGCGCACGGGGCCGTACTTGGTGTTGACGGTCGAGCCTTCGACGATGGGGAGAATATCCCGCTGTACGCCCTCGCGCGACACGTCCGGGCCGCCGTTGCCCGCGCCGCGCCCGGCCACTTTGTCGATCTCGTCGAGAAAGACGATGCCATGCTGCTCAGCGCGCTCGATGGCCTCGGAATAGACGCTGTCCATGTCGATGAGGTTCTGTTCCTCCTCGGCGACGAGTATGCGCCGCGCCTCGCGCACTTCCACCTTGCGGATCTTCGTGCGCTTGGGAAGGATGGAGCCGAGCATGTCGTTCATGTTCATGTCGGTGCCGGGGATCTCGCCGCGCGGGGCGGTCTCCTCGACCTCCACCTCGACCATCACGTGTTCCATCTCGCCGCTTCTGAGTTTTTCCAGCACGTCCGAGCGGCGGGTGGTAAGCTTTTCCTTCTCCTCGGGGGGAAGCTCCGGCTCCTTGGGCTTGTTGCCCAGGAGGATGTCCAGGGGGTTGGTCTTTTTCTTGATGGGCTTGATGATGAGGTCGGCCAACCGCTCCTCGGCGTTCTTTTCGGCGCGCTGATGCACGCGGGCGGTGTGCTGCTCCTTGACCAGGCGGATGGAGGCCTCCAGAAGGTCGCGGACGATGGATTCCACGTCGCGGCCCACATAGCCGACCTCGGTAAACTTGGTGGCCTCGACCTTGACGAAGGGCGCGTCCACCAATTTGGCCAGGCGGCGGGCGATCTCGGTCTTGCCCACGCCCGTGGGGCCGACCATGAGGATGTTCTTGGGGGTGACTTCCTCGCGAATCTCCGGCGGCAGCTGGGCGCGGCGGTAGCGGTTGCGCAGGGCCACGGCCACGGCGCGCTTGGCCTCGTCCTGTCCGATGATGTAGCGGTCGAGTTCGCGGACGATCTCGCGCGGTGTAAGCTGGATCATGTCAGTTCTCCTTTATACGGTTTCGACGATGATGTTGCCGTTGGTAAAGATGCAGATGTCCGCGGCGATCTTCAAGGCGCGCTCGGCGATCTCCCGCGCGGGCAGGTCGGTGTTCTGCAAAAGCGCCCGCGCCGCGGCCAGCGCGTAGTTGCCGCCCGAGCCGATGGTCAGAACGCCGTCGTCCGGTTCGATGACCTCGCCCGTGCCGCTGACGAGCAGAAGATTGTCCTTGTCAGCGCACAGAAGCATGGCCTCCAGTTTGCGCATGGCCTTGTCCATGCGCCAGTCCTGCGCCAGTTCCACGGCGGCGCGGGGCAGGTTGCCGGAGAACTGCGTCAGCTTTTCCTCGAACTTTTCCGACAGCGCGAAGGCGTCGGCCACGGAACCGGCAAAGCCGACCACGACCTTGCCGTTGTAGATGCGCCGCACCTTGTGGGCGTGCGCCTTCATCACGGTCTGCTGGCCCATGGTCACCTGCCCGTCGCCGGCCATGGCGCATTCGCCGTTTTTGCGCACGGCGCAGATGGTGGTGCCGCGAAAGATGGATTCTGCCATAGTCAATTCCTCAATTCGTATCGGTCGATGATCGCGTCGAGCGCTTCCAGCGCGCGCTCGGAGAGTTTGGCGTAGCGATTGCGCTTGCCTTTGACGCGCATGGGCAGTGGATCGAGTATGCCGAAGTTGGCGTTCATGGGCTGGAAATCGGGGGAGGGGGTGCGCACGTGGCGCTCCAGCGCCCCCAATACGGTCTGCCCGCCGAAATCCGGCTCCTCCTCGCCGCGCAGGGCCTTGCAAAGGCCGATGGCGGCCACCATGCCGCTGGCGGCGGATTCCATGTATCCCTCCACGCCGGTCAACTGTCCGGCAAAGCGGAAAAGCGGCTGGGCGGAGAGCGCGTAGTTGCGGGAAAGTATGTCCGGCGAGCGCAAAAACGTGTTGCGGTGCATGACCCCGTAGCGGACGAACTCGGCATGCTCCAGCCCCGGGATCATCGAAAACACGCGCTTCTGTTCGCCCCACTTGAGCCGCGTCTGAAAGCCGACGAGGCCGTAGAGCGTGCCCTGTTCGTTCTCCTGCCGCAGCTGCACCACGGCGTATGGCTCGCGGCCCGTATGCGGATCGACGAGGCCCACGGGCTTGAGCGGGCCGAAAGCCAGCGTCTGCCGCCCGCGGGAAGCGAGGATCTCCACCGCCAGGCAACCCTCGAACACCAGCTTTTTTTCAAAGTCATGCACTTCAGCCAGTTCCGCGCCGACGAGTGCGTCGTAAAAGGCGTTGTATTCTGCCTCGTCCATCGGGCAGTTTAAGTAATCCGAGCCCTTTTCATAGCGCGAGGCGCGGAAGACCTTCTCCATGTCAATGGATTCGGCGGTGACAATGGGCGCGGCGGCGTCGAAAAAGTGCAACTCCCGCAGCCCCGGCAGCGCCGAGAGCGCTTTTGTCAGCGCCGGGTCGGTGAGCGGGCCGGTGGCGATGATGCAGGGCGCGTCTGGGAGACTGTCCACCAGCGCCGTCTCAAACGTCACCAGAGGGTGCTCCGTCAGCGCCTTCGTGATCTGCGCGGAAAACTTCTCCCGGTCGACGGCCAGCGCCCCGCCTGCGGGCACGCGCGATGCGTCCGCCGCGCGCAGGATCAGCGAATCAAACCGGCGCATTTCCGCCTTCAAAAGGCCCGAGGCGTTGGTGAGGTGCTCCGCCTTCAGCGAATTGGAGCAGACCAGTTCGGCAAACCCCTCCATATGGTGGGCGGGGGAGAACTTCTCCGGCTTCATGTCGATGAGACGCACCTGTATCCCGCGCCGCGCCAGTTGCCAGGCGGCCTCGCAGCCGGCCAGCCCCGCGCCGACGATGGTGGCGTTATTCGTCATTCTCGGCCTCGACCTCCACGCGATGGCGGCAGCTTTCGTTGACGCACACATGGTAATGCGTGTTCTTCGGGCCGCGCTTGTAGACCATGCGCGAGCCGCACACAGGGCACTTGTCGTTCACCGGGCGATCCCAGGAGACGAAATCGCACTCCGGATAGCGCTCGCAGCCGTAGAACTTGCGCCCCTTGCGGCTGATGCGCTCCAGAAGCTGCGCGCCGCACTGCGGGCAGGCCACGCCAATGCTCTTGGGCAGCGCCAGCGTATGGCGGCAGGCGGGGAAGTTGGGGCAAGCGAGGAACTTGCCGTAGCGGCTCATCTTGTAGACCATCATCGCCCCGCACTTTTCGCAGGGGATATCGGACACCTGATCCTCGATGGCGACTTTCTCGATGCTGGCCTCAGCTTTTTCCAGATCCTTCTCAAACGGCCCGTAGAAGTCGCGCACGATGGCGTGCCAGTCCACCTGGCCGTTTTCCACATCGTCGAGCTTTTCCTCCATGTCGGCGGTGAACTGTATGTTGACGATGTCCGGGAAGTTTTTGCACATCAAATCGTTGACGATCTTGCCCAGTTCCGTGGGGATGAGGCGCTTGTTCTCGCGCGCCACATAGCCGCGGGTGATGATG
>CAMMGP010000119.1 GCA_946496415.1 uncultured Clostridia bacterium
GCGGTGAGGGCGATGAGGCGGTTTTTGTTGACAAAGCGCCCGTCGCTTAGAACGATGGCGGCGCGGTCGCAGTCGGCGTCAAAGAGCACGCCCAGATCGGCCTCGTTTTTGACCACCGCCTTGGAAAGCGCGCGCATGGCCTCCGGGCTCTCCGGGTCGGCCGCGTGATGGGGGAAGGAGCCGTCCGGCTCGAGAAACTGGCTGCCCTCGACCCAGGCGCCCAGGCTTTCGAGGAAGGAGGCATAGAAGCCGCCCGAGCCGTTGCCGGCGTCTACCACCACGTGCAGGCCGAGTAGCGGCTTGGAGGCGTCGTCCTCCAATTTGCGCTTTACCAGCGCGCGCAGGGATTCCTGATAGGCGGAAAGCGCGTCGCAGGGCGACACCAGCCGCACCGGCACGCGGGCTTCCATGGCCATGCGGATGATTTCGTCCACGTCCTCGCCGCGCAGGCCGCCTTCGCCCATGTGGAATTTGAAGCCGTTGATCTTCGGCGGCAGGTGGCTGGCGGTGATCATCGCCGCGCCGTCGGCGTGGCAATCCTCGGCCAGCGTGGTGGAGAACACCGCCGGCGTGGTGGAAAGGCCGCAGTCCAGCACGTCGCTGTCGGCGGCGGTGAGGCCGTCGATGAACGCGGCTTTGAGGCGGGGGCCGGAGGCGCGCGGGTCATGCCCCACGGCGATGGTCAGGCGATCCGGGGTCGTCTCTTTGCGCGCGGCCAGCCAAAGGGCAAAGGCATAGCCGAGTTTCTTGGCAAACTCGTCGGTCAGAAGGGCATCCTCGCCGCGGATGGAACTGCCGCTTTTCAGCCGTGGCCATGTGCAGGGGTCGGAACTCATAATTGCCTCCTCTTATCAAAGTATATCTCTTGCAGCGCATCCAGCTCGGCGCGTGGCAGGGGGCTTTCCCCGCCGTGCAGCTGCGCGAGCGTCAGCACTTTGGCGATGGATTCCACGCCCTCCAGACGGTGGGCCGCCACCATGGCGCTGGGCCCGCAGGCCACCAGGCCGTGGTTGGAGAGCAGAAAGACGTCGTGCGTCTTGAGCGCTTCGGGTACATCTGCGTTGACCGCTTCGGTGCCCGGCCGGCCATAGCGGCAGACGGGAATGCGGTCGTAGAGCACGCGCATTTCCGGATAGGCGCGCGTCTCGATGGGTTTGGCGGCCACGGCATAGGCGGTGGCGAAGGGCGGATGGGCATGAACGACGGCCTGCGCGGCGCTGTTGCGGTAGACGCACAGGTGCATCTTCGTTTCGCTGGAAGCCATGCGGCTCTCTTTGGCGCGCAGCGTCTCGCCACTTGCGAGATCGACCTCCACGAGGTCGTCCTCTTCCAGTTCCTCCTTGCACACGGCCGAGGGCGTGATGAGAATGGTATCTCCCAGCCGCACGGAGACGTTGCCTTCGTAGGTGTTGACGAGGAAGCGCCGGTAAAGCAGCTTCGCCGCCTTCAGGCAATCCTGCGCCTTCTGTGCGCGTTCGTTCATAGATAATCTTCCTCCTCGGGCGAACAGCCGGCCATGTAATCATACAGAGGCTTGAGACGTGAAAAATCGGCGGCCAACTCCACGGCAAGGGCGGCGGAGCAGGCGCGGCCAAAGGGCAGAGAGCGCTCCCAGTAGTAGCTTTTGCGAATATAGAGGGGAACGAGCGCTTCCGGCAGCCCCTCCGGCACGGCGAGGCGCTTGTAGGTTTCCCCATACAGGCCAAAGCGGTCGCCCAATTCCGCGAGCATGGCCGCCGGCTCCTCCGGCGCAAGGCGCAGATGCCGCCGCAGGGCGTTCATGCGCGCCCGCTCGGGGGCGTAAGCGCCCATGCCGTAGAAAACGCCCTCCACGCCCACCTCGATAAAGAAGGACGGGAACCTGCCCCGCTCCTCCTCCGGGCGGCGAAAGGAGATCCACACATGGTCGCGGTAGGGCGATTTATCGTGGGAAAAGCGCGTGTCGCGGTTGATGCGCGCCAGCGCCCGGTGCGGCCGCGTTTCGATGCCGGGGTCGATTTTTTCAATGGCCGGCGAAAGCGCCTCGGCCAGCGCCAGGCTCGGCTCGCGCACGCTTTTTAAGTACCATTCGCGGTTGCTCTGAAAAAACTCGCGGTTGTTGTTGAAGCGCAGGGCCATGAAAAACGCCCGCGAATCTTCCGTATAGCCTTCAAACGTCATGTCGGCCCGTCCTTTTCGCTCTTTGGCTTTTCGCCCTTGCGCTGCGCGGCGCGCTTGACCGGCGTAAAGCGATTGGTTTTGCCCAGTTCTTCCTGCCGCTGCCGGCGCAGCTGCGCCAGCTTTTCCCGCTGCCGCCGCCGCTGCTTGCGCGAGGTAATCAGCAGCGCCACCGCCAGGGCGACGAGTACCAGCGCCGCCACGCCCAGCATGATGAAGAATGTGGGGTCTTCGCTGAGTTTCACCGACTGGCCGGAATAGGGCGCTTCTTCCTCGACGGCGTCCAGCCGCTGGCCGCCGCGAACGATCTCGATGCGCACGGGCGGGCTCTCGACCGTGCGCTCAAGGCCCGCGGCGTTTGTGTAGCGCAGGGAAAAGACCAGTTCGCCCGTCTGTGAAACGGGCACGTATACGCGGCGGTGGGTGGTAAAGCGGCCGGCGAGAAAATCGAATGCGCGCAGCTGCGTGTCTGTGGATGTTTCGCTGAGCACGGCCTCGCGGGCGCTCTCATCGCCTTCGTTGACGATGTAGACGTCCACGGGAACATCGCCCGCGGCGGCGATCTGCGGATAGACGGCCTCGGCGTAAACGGAGATCTCCGCACCGCTCTCAGCGGGCAGAGCCCGCAGGGACACGGGCTCGGTGAGCGTTTCGACGACGGCCCCGGAGGAACTGAGAGCGCGTACGCGCAGTTGATAGCTGGCGTCGCCACGCACGGGGTATTCGCGCTCGATGGTCATCGTCTGCGTGCCGGCGGCCATTTCCAGAGCGTCGGCCACCAGCCCGCCATAGCTTTCATCGTAGACGGCCATGTCGTAAAAACTGACGTTGCCAAGGCTCATAATGGTCAGCGTGGCCGTCACCGTTTCGCCCACGCGCGCGGTTTCGCGGTCGAGGGCGAGCGTGGCGGTGAGCTGTTCGTCGGCCAGCAGGATGCGCGCCTCCGTGAGCGTGACCTCGCGTTCCTCGTCGCCCTCGGCGGGCACGCTGTAGCGCAGCCGCGGCGCGGAGACGGTGACGTCCTCCACGGCCACGCGGCTGACGAACAGGCGTGTGGCGCCCACCTCCAGACTGTCGGCGCGGCCGGTATACTCGCCGGGCGCGTCGTCCACGCGCAGATTTTCGATGGGCACGTTGCCCGTGTTGCGCACGCGATAGGTAATGGTCACAACGTCTCCGGGCCGGGCGTAAACGGCGGAGAACTGCCGCGTGAACTCCGCTTCGGCCTGAGCGATGGCGCGCTCGATGGGGCAATCGACGGTATAGTTGACCGTGTCCGGATCGCCCGCCACGCCGTCGTGGGAGAATATATAGGTGATGCGCCCGTCTTCCAATTCCTCAGCCGTCACGTCGTGGGCGCGGCTGAACACGCGGCTGTCGCCGGCGTCGATCTGCCCCAGCGGTTCGGTGCGCAGGCCGTCCGAGGAAGAGATGTAGACGTTTTCAGCGTCATAGTCCGAGGCGTTGGTGATGGTGAACGTCAGCGTTACCGGCCCCGGCTCGACCATTTCCGCCGGAGCGACGGAAAAGCTGATCTCGAGGATGTGCCGCAGCGGCGGCAGCGTGGCTTCGCCGCCCTCGGCGCGCGTGACAGGCATGGCAAAGCCCCCCGCGCACACAAACGCGAGGGCAAGGGCCGCAAGCAGCGCTGCGAACCTGCGCATGCGGGGGCAGACCTCCTTTGAAAAACAGGGGACGGGACATACCGCCCCCTTCTATTATTCACACGTGCCGCCCGTCTGTCAAGCTTTCTTTACGGCGTAGGTCTCGCCGAAGGTTTCCACGGTGGCGGTCCTGATCTTCTGCTCCTTTAAGGGGCGGTCCTGGGCGTTGGTATCGCAGTTTGCGATCTCGTCCACGGCGTCCATGCCCTCGATGACCTTGCCGAAGGCGGCGTACTGGCCGTCCAGATGCGGCGCGTCCTCGTGCATGATGAAGAACTGGCTGCCGGCGGAGTCCGGATGCATGGAGCGGGCCATGGACAAAACGCCGCGGGTGTGCTTTAAGTCGTTCTTCACGCCGTTTAGGCGGAACTCGCCCTGAATGCGGTAGCCGGGGCCGCCCATGCCGGTGCCGGTGGGGTCGCCGCCCTGGATCATGAAGCCGGGGATGACGCGGTGGAAAATCAGGCCGTTGTAGAAGCCCTTTTCCACGAGGCTGACGAAGTTGGCCACCGTGTTGGGGGCCACGTCCGGATAGAGTTCGGCCTTGATGACCTTGCCGTTTTCCATGGTGAAGGTGACGATGGGGTTTTTCATGGTTGCATTCTCCTTTATGTCTCTTCCGGCGCGGGCGACGGCGCCGCCTCCTCCTCGTCCACAGTCAGGAAGGAGAAGGTATAGCCGTGCGTATCCACGCGGATGGTGTCGATTTTGGTCAGTACCATCGGGCGGTAGGAGGCATCGACGACCACGCCGGCCACCGCGTCGAGCACAGCCAGGCTCTCGTCGTCCATCAGCTTTCCGAAAGCGGCGTACTTGCCGTCGTAGTCAGCGGGGAAACTCCCCTGCATGATGAAGAACTGGCTGCCGGCGGAATCGGGGTCGTCCGCCGTGCGGCACATGGAGAGCACGCCGCGCGTGTGCGAGAGCGTGTTGCCCTCGTAGCCGTTTTCGGCAAACTCGCCGCGGATGCGGTAGCCCGGCCCGCCGGTGCCGTTGTTGAGCGGGTCGCCGGTCTGGATGAA
>CAMMGP010000120.1 GCA_946496415.1 uncultured Clostridia bacterium
GTGCGCGCAGCGGTGGACGCCGTGTGGGAGGCGGACGAATGGGACGATTGAATGCAAAATGACGGAGGACAGCGTATGCTTGAGATCTCGCATGTAACAAAGCAATATGGCAACAAGGTTGCCGTCAGCGACGCCACGCTGAACGTGGAAGACGGCCGCCTGGTCGCCCTGCTGGGGCCGAACGGCAGCGGCAAGACGACGCTGATGAAGATGATCGCCGGTCTGGTCAGCCCCACTGCGGGCGAGATCGCCTTTGACGGCGAAAAGATCGGCCCTTCCACCAAGCGCCGGGTCGCCTATATGCCCACGGAGGCCTATTTCTACAACTACATGAGCGCCTTGGACGCAGGGCACTATTACCGGGACTTTTTTGACGATTTTTCCATAGAGCGCTATCTGCGCGCGCTTGAGGAAGAACACCTTGACCCCAAGGCAAAGATACGCACCATGTCCTCGGGCATGGTGGCCAAGGTCAAGCTGGCGCTGACGTTCGCGCGCGACAGCAAACTGATCATGCTCGACGAACCGCTCAACGGCATCGACATCATCGCCCGCGAGCGCACGCTGGCGCTCATCGGCAAGCACCACACCGGGGAGTGCATGCTGATCGTCTCCAGCCATCTGGTGGACGAGCTGGAAGCGATGATCGACGACGCGGTGTTCATGCAAAACGGCGTCGTGGCGCTGGCGGGCTCCGCGCAGCGCATTCGCGAGCAGTACGGCGTCGGCATCGTGGAAATGTATCGGCGCATCTATGGGGAAGGCGGTGTGGAAGGCCATGCTTAAACTCGTCAAATACGAACTGCGCAAAAACCGCACGGCGCTGTTGGTGCTGCTGGCGATCGCGGCGGCGCTGGAAGCCTATTTCCTCATCAGCATCGCCCGCGAAGCCAGCGAGGACGTCTATACAGCCATCGCGCTTCTGACGTTGCTGTTCGCCTGCGTCTCCTTCGCTGTGTTCATCCTCGGCGTGTCGTCCTATTCCGGGGAATTGAAGCGCAAGTCCAGCTATCTGATCTTTATGACGCCCAACAGCGCGCTGGCCGTCGTCATTTCCAAACTCCTGTTCACGCTGGTGCTGGCCGTCCTCTTTTCCGCGCTGGCGCTCGCTCTGCTGGCGGTGGACATGCCGATCTTTCTGGACGTTTACGGCGAGTGGGCGGGCTACTATATGCTCTTTGAGCAGCTCCTCTTGCAGCAGGGCGTGGCGCTTGGCGAGATCATCTCCGGCTTTTTGCTGACCGTCGCCCAGCTGTTTTTGCAGATCCTCTCCTATGTGGGCGTGGCCTATCTTTCCATCACGCTCAGCGCCACCATTTTGCAGAGCCGTAAAGGACGGGGCCTGGTGTCGTTTTTGCTGTTCGTGGGGATCGTCTTTGTGCTCTCCCGCATTTCCGGCCTCTATGTGAGGGAAACATTCGAGATGTCCGCGACCGGGTTTTATGTGCAGGCGCTGGCGCCAACGCTCCTGCAAAGCGTTCTCGTGCTGATTGTCTCCACCATCCTCAGCGCCTGGCTGCTGAAAAAACACGTCAGTCTGTAAGGCTACGACAACAGCCCGCCTCCGGCATGGGGGGCGGGCTGTTTTTCTGTGCGCTCAGCGCATGGCCGCGCGCAGGGCTTTGAAGATGTTGGCGGAAAAGGCGTCGTCCTTCAGGGACTTCTCCGGGTGCCACTGCACGCCCACAAAGAAGCGTTCCCCCGGCATCTCCACGGCCTCGATCTCGCCGTCGGCCGAGCGGGCGGTGACGACCAGGCCGTCAGCCACGCGGTCGAGCACCTGATGGTGGTAGCTGTTGACGCGCGCGGACCGCGCTCCGGCAAGCGCGGCCAGGCGAGAGTCCGGCTCCAGGCGGACGTCGTGCCAGACGGGATCGTCCGAGGTTTCGGAAACGCGATGGCCGGATATGTCCTGCTTGAGCGTGCCGCCGAGGGCGACGTTGATCAGCTGTATGCCGCGGCAGATGCCCAGAACCGGTATGTTGCGCCCGAACACGAGGTCGAAAAGCGCCAGTTCCGTTTGATCGCGGCGCGGATCGATGCGGCCGCAGCCCGGCTCTCGGGAACAGCCGTAGTGAACGGGGTCGATGTCGCAGCCGCCGCTGAAGATCATCGCGTCCATGCTGATGACCAGCGGATAGAGCGTGTCCAGAGGCGTATCGTGCATCACGGGCACCATCTCAGCGCCGACCATCTCGATGGCGTCGAGGTAATCCTGGGGAAAATACTGGCTGCCATCGGCGCGGCTGTAAGGCAACAGGCCGATGCGCGGAATGCCTTGCGTGTTGTTCATAAGTCCTCCTCCCCCCGCTTGCGCGGACGTCCGCAGCTGAGCCGCCCCTCGGGGCAACGTCCCGTCACCAGACAACTCGGCCCGTAGCCGTCGAACAATTCGCCCTCGCAGGCGCGCAGCTGCCGAAGCATCTGCAGCGCCACGGCGCGGATCTCCCACTGGGCGCGTTCGCAGGTGCGCAGTTTGAAAAAGTGCAGAAGTTCGCGGGCGTTCATGGAAAAGAGCATATCCGCCGTGTGGCCGCTGAGGGCGCAATAGGCGGCGTCCTCCGCCCGCAGGCCGCGCGCAACCATGTCGCGGGCAAAGTCCGCCTGCTCTCGAAAGGCCGCTTCGTAGGCCGCGCGCGCCTCAGGAATGGCCGCCACCGTCTCCGGCAACACGTAGTTGCCGCGCGCGAGCGCGTCCAGCGTGGGCATATACAGCGGCGATTGCATGCGATGGCGGGCAAAGTGTGTCACGCAGGCCAGGGACACGTCGCGCACGTTGAAGACGAAATTCAAAAGTTCCAGTGCGCGCGGGCGCTCAGCGTTCAACAGAGACTCCGGTTCGTTTTCGCCGCCCGCAAATTTCGCCGCCATATTCAACAGGAGACGGCAGTCTGGTTTGGAGAGCAGACGGGCATTGCCGGACACCGCCTTGCCCCGCTTAAACATCGGCGGCGCGACCGCGTTGCAGGCCGCCTCGCCTTCGTCGACAGTGCCGGGATAGAGGCGCTCGAACTGCTCCCTGAGCGACGTGCCCAGCGCGCGCAACTCCGCCCAGCGCGAACCGCGGCCATAGAGCATGGCGCGCACCATGTGGATAAACTCGCGGGCGTTGAGCGTCATATAGAAGTTGCTGCGGAAGCAGTAGGGCAGCACGAAGCGCGCGTCCTCGCGCGGCACGCCGAGGGCGAGCAGGTGACCGTAGAGGGCGAAAAGCGCCTCCATGCGCGCGCAGAAGCCCTCCGGCGCCTCTTCCGGCACCACAAAACCCGCGCCGGAAAAATCGACATAGCGGCGCGATTTGACTGTAAACGAGGCCAGGCGAAACTCGATGGCGAATTGCTCCACCAGAACGGAAACGTTGTCAAAGGCGATGGAGAGCGTCTGATGTTCCAGCACCGAGCGGTGGCCCGAAGAAAGCACCTTGCCGATCAGGCGAAGGTCCTTTTCTCCCCCGTCGCTCTTTCTCAGTACTTCCAGCGCGGAGCCGTCCGTTGTCGAGATGCGTCCCGCAGAGGCCACGACGCCGCGGGCCGCACCGTCAAAATGCAAAATGGTCGCCGTTCCGGCATTCATCGTCATCCCTCCTGTGTGCGTCCCTCCAATCATAGCGTTTTTTTCGTCAAATTGCAAGCAAATTTTCGCTTGAATCCCGTCTCCTTTTGTGATAGAATGCTGTTTGCCGCGCTTTTTCCGCGTTCGCCCAACTTGTCGAACACAGTATGACAAAACTATGAAATTCCCTTGTGAATCTATATTTTGTGTTGACAGCGACCCATCAACCACAATATAATGGGTCTGCACGCTTTCGCGGCCCAACAATTTTTCGGAGGCTCCCGCAATGATCGATATCATCATCAAGCGCGATGGGCGCAGAGTTTCTTTCGATCCGCAAAAGATCACCGACGCCATCATGAAGGCGTTTCGCGCTAGCAACAGCGCCAAGACCATCAAGACGGCCGAACAGCTGACGCGCCAGGTGCTTGACGAATTGGAAAAGAACGAATCCATCGGCGAACCGTCCGTGGAAGAAGTGCAGGATACCGTCGAGCGTGTGCTGATCGAAAACGGCTTTGTGCGCACAGCCAAGAGTTATATACTCTATCGCGCCGAGCGCAGCCGCATCCGCGAGATGAACACCCGCCTGATGCGCATCTACGAGGACATCACCAACAAAGCCGCCATCGATTCCGACATCAAGCGTGAAAACGCCAATATCAACGGCGATACGGCCATGGGAGCGATGCTCAAGTACGGCTCGGAGGGCGCCAAGCAGTTCAACCTCATGTTTGTGCTCAAGCCCGAACACGCCGAGGCGCACCGCAACGGGGATATCCATATCCACGACATGGATTTTCTCACGCTGACCACCACCTGCTGCCAGATCGACCTCATCAAGCTGTTTGAGAACGGCTTTTCCACCGGCCACGGCTATCTGCGCGAGCCGAACGACATCTATTCCTATTCGGCGCTGGCCTGCATCGCCATACAGGCCAACCAGAACGACCAGCACGGCGGCCAGTCCATCGTCAACTTTGACTACGCCATGGCGGAGGGCGTGAAAAAGACTTTCCGCAAGCGCTACCGCGATAACCTCATCCGCGCCATGGAACTGAAGCTGGGGATCGAAGACGCGGAAAAGGACGGCCGCGCCATCGTCGATTCCCTGCGCGCGCAGGGGCTTGCGCCCACGCTCAAGCAGAACGACGCTTACCGCGAGGCTGAGGCGGAACTTTTGCGCGCGCGCGGCGTATCCCCGGAAGACGTCGAGGCGTTGCAGGCGTTCGCGCACAAAAAAGCCGTTGCCGAGACGGATCGCGCCACCTATCAGGCGATGGAGGCGCT
>CAMMGP010000121.1 GCA_946496415.1 uncultured Clostridia bacterium
GAGCGCATGGTGCAGCGGCCGCTCAACTTCGCCATCGTCGACGAGGTGGACTCCATCCTCATCGACGAGGCGCGCACGCCGCTGATCATCTCCGGCCGCGGCGACAAGCCCACGGAGATGTACGGCCGCGCTAACCAGTTCGTCCAGCGCCTGCGCGAGGGCGAAGAGAACGACTACGTGCGCGAGGAGAAGGAAAAGACCATCGTGCTCACCGAGGAGGGCGTGCGCAAGGCCGAGGCGTTCTTCGGCGTGGACAACCTCACCGACCCGGAGAATCAGGAATTGTACCACTACATACTGGCCGCGCTGCGCGCCAATGTGCTGATGAAGCGCGACGTGGACTATGTGGTCAAGGACGGACAGGTGATCATCGTCGACGAGTTCACCGGCCGTCTGATGATCGGCCGCCGCTACTCCGACGGCCTGCATCAGGCCATCGAGGCCAAGGAGGGCGTCAAGGTGGAGCGCGAGAACCGCACGCTGGCCACCATCACCTTCCAGAACTACTTCCGCATGTACAAAAAACTCTCCGGCATGACCGGTACGGCCAAGACCGAGGAAGAGGAATTCCAGGGCATCTACAAGCTGGACGTGGTGACCATTCCCACCAACAAGCCGATGATCCGCAAGGACTTGAACGACGCCGTGTTCGTCACCCAGAAGGCCAAGTTCGCCGCCGTGATCGAGGAGATCGTCAAGCGCCATCAGACCGGGCAGCCAGTGCTGGTGGGCACGGTGTCGGTGGAAAAGAGCGAATACGTCTCCAAGCTTCTGGAAAAGCGCGGCGTGCCTCACGTGGTTTTGAACGCCAAGTTCCACGAAAAAGAAGCGGAGATCGTCGCCCAGGCCGGCAAGAAGGGCGCCGTGACCATCGCCACCAACATGGCCGGCCGCGGCACCGACATATTGCTCGGCGGCAACGCCGAGTTCATGGCCCGCAAGCAGATGCGGCAGGCCGGATACGCCGAGGAAGTCATCGAGGAGGCCATCGGCTTTAACGAGAACGTGCCCGAGGAAGTGCTCGAGGCGCGCAAGGTGTTCCGCGACCTGCTGAAGAAGTTCTCCGTGGAGACGGAGAAGGGGCACGACGAAGTGGTCAAGCTTGGCGGATTGCACATCATCGGCACCGAGCGGCACGAGTCCCGCCGCATCGACAACCAGCTGCGCGGCCGCGCCGGCCGTCAGGGCGACCCCGGCAGCTCGCAGTTCTTCATCTCCTTTGAGGACGACCTGATGCGCCTGTTCGGCTCCGACCGCTTCCGCCCGATGCTGGAAAGGCTGGCCAAGGGCGGCGAGGAGGCCATTGAGTTCGGCCTCGTCTCCAAGCAGATCGAGAACGCCCAGAAGCGCGTGGAGAGCCGCAACTACGACATCCGCCGCCACGTATTGCAATACGACGACGTGATGAACCAGCAGCGCAACATCATCTACGGCCAGCGCCGCGAAGTGCTGGAAGGCGGCGACATGCGCGCGCGCATACAGGCGATGCGCAAGACGCTCATCACCGAGGCCGTGGGCCGCCACGCCACCGACGAGGCCGCGCCTGAGCACTGGGACATCGCTGGGCTTTCCGAGTACCTGGAGCATCTGTGCGTCGACAAGGGCGGCGTGCAGAAGGTCTTTGACGAATTGCCGAAGAAGGACAAGAAGGACTTCGTCGAAGCGCTGGACGCGCGCGCGCAGAAGATCTACGAACTGCGCGAGAAGATGTGGGAGGACAACAAACTCGACATGCGCGAGTTTGAGCGCGTAGCGCTCCTGGGCGCGGTGGATCGCCGCTGGATGGATCACATCGACGCCATGACCGAACTGCGCGACGGCATCGGCCTGCGGGCGCTGGCCCAGCGCGACCCGGTGGTGGAGTACAAACTCGAGGGCTTCGAGATGTTCGACGAGATGGTGCGCATGATCCAGGAGGACACCATGAAGCGCCTCTACTTCACCGTCATCACGCCGCGCCAGCCGCTTGAGCGCAAGCAGGTGGCCACGCCCGTCACCGCCAGCCACGGCGAACAGACGGCCAAAAGGCCCGTGCGCGCCGACAAGAAGGTGGGCCGCAACGATCCCTGCCCCTGCGGCAGCGGCAAGAAGTACAAGAACTGCTGCGGGGCGGACACCTGAGACTGAAGAGCCAACGACCAGGAACGCAAAGGGGTGAATCTCGTGATTGAAATGGAAGGCTTCAAGCAGGACCTGAACGCCATACGGAAATTGATCGCAGAGGCAGGTGACTCACTTTGACGTCGCCAAGCTGCGCGAAGATCTGGTAGAATATCAGGAAGATATGGCCTCCCCCGGCTTCTGGGACGATTTGGAGCGCGCCCAGCGCGTCTCCGCCCACGCCCATCAGACCGAGGCGAAGATACAGCACTACGAATCCCTCGTTTCCCGCGCCGACGACGTCGAAGTGATGATGGAACTGGCCGAGGAAGAGGACGACGACTCCATGAGCGAGGAGATCCGCGGGGAGTTGGAGAGCATGCGGCAGGATCTCGACGCGCTCAAACTCACCACGCTGCTCAACGGCGAATACGACGGCTGCAACGCCCTGCTCTCGCTGCACGCGGGCGCGGGCGGCACCGAGGCGCAGGACTGGACGCAGATGCTCTACCGCATGTACGTCCGCTACGCCGAACGCATGGGTTTCAAGGTCAAGGAGATCGACCTGCTCGACGGCGACGAGGCGGGCGTCAAGTCCGTCACCTTCGAGGTGGACGGCGACTACGCCTATGGTTACCTCAAGGCCGAGCGCGGCGTGCACCGTCTGGTGCGCATCTCGCCGTTCGACGCCAACGCCCGGCGGCACACGTCGTTTGCCTCTCTGGATGTGGCGCCCATCATCGAGGACGACGGCGAGATCGAGATCCGTCCGGAAGACCTGCGCATCGACACCTACCGCGCTTCCGGCGCGGGCGGCCAGCACGTCAACCGCACGGATTCCGCCGTGCGCATCACCCACCTGCCCACGGGCGTGGTGGTGCAGTGCCAGAACGAGCGTTCGCAGGTGCAGAACAAGGAAACCTGCTTCCGCATGCTGCGCGCCAAGCTGGCCGAACTCAAGGAAAAGCAGCGCCAGGAGCAGATGGGCGACATCAAGGGCGAGCAGAAGAAGATCGAATGGGGCAGCCAGATACGCTCCTACGTCTTCCAGCCCTACACGATGGTCAAGGATCTGCGCACGGGCTACGAGATGGGCGACGTTTCCGCCGTGATGGACGGCAAGCTTGAGGGCTTCGTCACCGCCTATCTGCAAATGATGGCCGAGTGATCGCGGAAAATCCAGGCGGACGGGCGGGGTTCCCCCGTCCGTCCCGTCGCTTTGAGGAAATGCAATGAAAAAATGTGGCTTGGCGCTGACGGCGCTGGGGTTTCTCTGCCTGTTCGCCGCGCTGCTTCTGATGGTGGTGGCGAACTGCGGCACCAACGACGGCATCTACCGCGAATTGCAGGAGGCAAACGGCCTGCCGGAAGCGGCGGGGGTGACGCAGGAGGAGATGGAGCGCCTCGACGGCATGCTGGCGGATTATCTCTCCGGAGACGAGGCGGCGCTCGACGATTCCCCCTTCAACGAGAAGGAACGGACGCACATGCGCGATGTGCTGGAGTTGTTCGACCTGGCGCGCGCGGTGCGGAATGCTCTGTTCGTCATCGCGGCAGGGTTGCTGGCGGCGGGGCTGTGGCTCTCGCGCGGGGCGCGGCTTTTGCCGATGTGTTTTGTGGGGCTGGCGGCGCTGCTTTTGCCGCTGGGGGCCTTCGCCATTTGGGCGGCGGCGGATTTTTCCGGCGCCTTCACATTCTTCCATGAAACGCTGTTTACCAACGACCTCTGGCTCTTGAATCCAGAAACGGACCTTCTGTTGCGGCTGTTGCCGGAACAGTTCTTTGCCGACTTTGCCGGGGTGATCGCCGTGCGCGCGCTGGCCTATATGCTCGCCGTGCCGCTGGCCATCTTCGGCGTGCGCTTCGGGAGGCGATTTGTATGAATGAGCGCGTGGAAGCGCTGCGAAAGGCGGGCCACGCCACCATCCTGGCCTTTGAGTCCAGCTGCGACGAGACCGCCGTGGCCATCGTGCGCGACGGTCGGGAGGCGCTGGCCAATCAGATACTCTCGCAGATCGACCGCCACGCCGTGTTCGGCGGCGTGGTGCCGGAGATCGCCTCGCGCATGCACGTGGAGGCGCTCGATCCGCTTCTGGACGCGGCGCTTGCCGAAGCCGGCATGACGCTTAAAGACATCGACGCCGTGGCCGTCACCTGCGGGCCGGGGCTGGTGGGCGCGCTGCTCACCGCCGTGAGCTACGCCAAGGCGCTTGCCTACGCGCGCGGCCTGCCGCTGGTAGCCGTCAACCACATCGAGGGCCATGTGAGCGCCAACTACCTCGCCCACCCCGATCTGGAGCCGCCCTTTGCCTGTCTGGTGGCCTCGGGCGGGCACAGCCACATCGTGCTGGTGGAACATTACGGTGAATACCGCCTGCTGGGGCAGACGCTGGACGACGCCGCCGGCGAAGCCTTCGACAAGGTGGCGCGCGTGCTGGACATCCCCTACCCCGGCGGGCCGCTCCTGGACAAGCTGGCCGAGGATGGCGACGACGGGCGCTACCGCTTCCCCCATACGCACACGCCGGGGAAGTACGACTTTTCTTTCAGCGGCCTGAAGACCGCCGTCATCAACCAGGCGCACAACCTGCGCCAGCAGGGGGAAACGATCAACGCCGCCGACTTTGCCGCCAGCTTCCGCCGCGCCGTGGTGGATTCGCTGGTGGAAAAGAGCGTGGCCGCCACCACCGAGGCGCGGGCGACCGCTCTG
>CAMMGP010000122.1 GCA_946496415.1 uncultured Clostridia bacterium
ATTGCAATCCTCCACCGTTTCCTCCGCCCCGAGCGCGCATATGTTGTCCACGCGGCTTTCGACCGTGCCTTGGGGCATGCGCACCACCGCGCGGCAGCCCAACTCCCGCGCCGTCCAGGCCACGCCGCGGCCGTGGTTGCCGTCCGTGGCGGTGAAAAACACGGCGTTTCCCAGCGCCGCGCGGGCGGCTTCGCCCTTAAGCGCCGCGAAGGTCATCTCCTCCGGCCGCAGCCCCAGCCGCGCGGCGATGTGCCGGGCGATGGCATAGGAGCCGCCCAGAACCTTGAAGGCGTTCAGCCCAAAGCGCTGCGATTCGTCCTTGACCAGCAGGCTTTTCAGCCCCATTTGCGCCGCCAGCGCGGAAAGCTCCGCCAGCGGCGTGGGCGCGTACTGAGGAAAGCTGCTGTGGAAGGCGCGCGCCAGACGCGCCTGTTCGCCCGTCAGCGCGGGGAAGTAGGGGCTCGCCTGCCGGCGCGTCGCGCGCAGCAGCATTTGCGTGTTTTGCATCGCGATACCTCCTTTTCAAACAGTATAGCATACTTTTACGCGTCTGAAAATGTGCACAAATCGCAAAAACGTCCTTTGTACACACAAAAAACTTAACGTAAGTTTTGTATAATGAACCCATACGAAGCGCGTCAGGAGGACTAGTTATGCGAAAAACAAAGATCGTCTGCACCATCGGCCCGGCCTGTGATAATGAAGATACGTTGACCCAGATGTGTATGGCGGGCATGAACGTGGCGCGGCTCAACTTCTCCCACGGCTCGCACGAGGAACATCTGAAAAAGATCGAGCTCATCAAGCGCGTGCGCAAGCAACTCAATATGCCCATCGCCATCATGCTCGACACCAAGGGCCCCGAGTATCGCACCGGCCGCCTCGCGGACGGCAGCGTCATGCTCAACCGGGGCGAGCATTTCACCTTTACCACCGAAGACGTCCTCGGCGACCGTGAGCGCGTCTCTGTTTCCTACAAGAACCTCCCCCAGGAACTGGAAGTCGGCGACACGGTGCTGGTCAACAACGGCCTGATGGTCTTCCGTGTGCTCGAGTGTACCGATACGGAGGTCCGCTGCGAGGTCGTGGCCGGCGGCGAACTCACCGACCGCAAGAGCATGAGCTTCCCCGGCAAGGTGCTCAAGCAGACCTACCTCAGCGAGCAGGACAAGGCGGATATACGCTTCGGCGTGGAAAACGACGTGGACTTCATCGCCTGTTCCTTCGTCTCCCGCCGCGAGGATCTGGACGCGGTGCACGCCTGGCTGGACGAGTTGGGCGCGAAGAACATCGACGTCATCGCCAAGCTGGAGAACCGCTCGGGCGTGGATAATATCGAACAGATCTGCGAGGCCTGCGACGGCATCATGATCGGCCGCGGCGACATGGGTGTGGAGATCCCCTTCGAGGAGTTGCCGCAGATCCAGAAAAAGCTCATCACCAAGTGCCGCATGCTGGGCAAGCGCGTCATCACCGCCACGGAGATGCTCGAAAGCATGATCCACAACGTGCGCCCCACCCGCGCGGAGATCTCCGACGTGGCCAACGCCGTCTACGACGGCACCAGCGCCATCATGCTCTCCGGCGAGACTGCCGCGGGCGAACATCCCGTGCTCGCCGTGGAAACCATGTCGCGCATCGCCACCTGCACCGAGCGCGGCATCCACTATGAAAAGCGCTTTTTGAAGAGCGAATTCAAGATCCACAACATCGTCGACGCCATCTCCCACGCCACCTGCGGCATGTCCATCGACGTGCACGCCAAGGCCATCGCCGTCTGCTCGCTCTCGGGCAAGACCGTGCGCATGGTTTCGCGCTTCCGCTCTCCGGTGGACATCCTCGGCATCACCACCAGCGAAAAGACCTGGCGCAAACTGGCCCTCTCCTGGGGCGTGACGCCGGTGATGTGCGAAACGCTTGATTCCACGGAAGTGCTCTTCTATTCCGCCAAGCGCCTCGCCCGCAAGATGCTCGACCTCAAGAGCGGCGACCGCATCGTCATCACCGCCGGCGCCACCACCGGCCGCAGCGGCAACACCAACCTCATCAAGATCGAAACGATCTGACCGCCAATTCAAAGCGCGCCCTCTCCCGCGGGGAAGAGGGCGCGTTTTGCGTCCGCGGACAAAAAACTTCATTCCCCGGCCTTGGGGAATTCATCACTTCTTAATAATTCCCAGCGCACGGCGAAGGGCGTTTGTGTTATAATGATACCATGCCCCCAGGGTTGGGGAGATCAAATGTGATGCGGAGGGATGCGCGTTCGCGCGCGTGTACAAATGAAGGATATAAAGCGTGTCTGCGCGCTTCTGCTCGCGCTTTTGCTGCTTCTTGGCTGCGCCTGCGCCGAGGAACTGAGCGCCGGCGCCAAGGGCGAGGCGGTGGAGCGCCTGCAACAGCGCCTTTACTATCTGGGCTTTCTGAGCATACAGCCGGACGGGGATTACGGCCCCAAGACCGTCGAGGCGGTCACGGATTTCCAGGCGTTCTTCCGCCAGCGCGGCTACAATCTGCGCGGCGATGGCGTCGCCGACGAGGCCACGCAGACGCTGCTGTTCAACGATGAGGTCGCCGACGCCGATTACGCCCTCAAGGAGGGCGACAAAAACGGCTACGTGCGCCGCGCCCAGCGCCGCCTCATCGACCTGGGCTATCTCTTCGGCGCCGCCGACGGCACGTACGGCCAAAACACTGCCGACGCCGTGCGCGCTTTCCAGCAAATGCTCATCGACAACGGCGTGGAGGGCGTCTCCGCCAACGGCGAGGCGGACGAAACGACGCTGCACTATCTCTATTCCGAGCTTCTCGGCTTTGAGATCAGCACGCCCACGATGTACAACGACCAAAATCCCCTTTCCCTCAAGCCGGGCAACCTCTACGCGCAGGCCGCCGTGCTCATCGACGCGGGCAGCGGCGAGGTGCTGCTTGACAAAAACGCCTCCGAGCGCATGTACCCCGCCAGCACCACCAAGATCATGACGCTTCTTCTCGGCCTCGAGCGCGGCGGCTTTGACGAGATGGTCACTACGCCCTCCTCGGCCGGTCAGGTGCCGGGCGACTCCTCGCGCATGCCGGTGGCTCCCGGCGAACGCCTGCGCTACAAAGACCTGCTCTACGGCCTGATGATCCGCTCCGGCAACGACGCCGCCAACGCCATCGCCACCCTCACCGCCGGCTCGGTAGATGCCTTTGTCGAGCGCATGAATGAAAAGGCGCAGGAACTGGGCCTTTCCGGAACGCATTACGACAATCCCCACGGCTACCAGAGCCAGACGCACTATACCACCGCCGAGGACATGGCAACATTGACCCGCTATGCCCTGCAAAACGAGCAGTTCCGCGAGGTCTTTACCACCCATACCTATGAGGTGCCCGCCACCAGCGCCCGCGCCGCGCGCACGCTGCAATGCAGCTATCTCATCTTCGACGCCGATTCGGAATACTACTATCCCGACGCCGTCGGCGGCAAGACGGGCTATACCTCGGCCGCGGGCTACTGCTTCGTCTGCGCCGCTGAACGCGACGGCGTGGAATTGATCGCCGTCATCTTCAAAAGCGGCTCCACGGGTACGAACCGCTGGACGGACGCCGGCCGCATGTTCGACTACGGCTTCGCGCTCAAGGGGGTCTGACCCAATCATGGAATATCTGGACATGTACGATGAGGAGCGCCGCCCCACCGGGCAGGTGGCCGAGCGCTTCGGCGGTTTTCCCGACGGTGGGCTGCATCTGGTCGTCCATGTCTGCGTCTTCGACGCGCGGGGCCGCATGCTGATTCAGCGGCGGCAAAAGACGAAGGCCGCCTGGCCGGGCAGATGGGATTTGAGCGCCGGCGGCTGCGCGCTCGCTGGGGAAACCAGCCGGCAGGCGGCCATCCGCGAGACGCGCGAGGAACTGGGCTTTGATCCCGCCCTCGAGGGCGTGCGTCCGGCGCTGACCGTCAACTTTTCTCGCGGCTTTGATGATCTCTACCTCATCGAGCGCGACATCGATCTGCGGGACTTGCGCCTGCAAGCCGATGAAGTCATGGACGTCCGCTGGGCCGCGCGCGAGGAAGTGCTGCAAATGATCGACGCGGACGCCTTCATCCCCTACCGCAAAAGCCTCATCGAGTTGCTGTTCGACATGCGCGGCCAGATGGGCATGCTTCCCGTGCCCTGGCCGGAAAAGACATAAAAAAACGGACGCCCTCACAGAGAGCGTCCGTTTTTTCGAGCCGTCAGGCCTCTTCAAACTGATCCTTGCCCACGCCGCACAGGGGGCAAACGAAATCCTCGGGCAGGTCTTCCCACTTGGTGCCGGGGGCGATGCCGTTGTCCGGGTCGCCGGCCGCTTCGTCGTATACCCAACCGCAAACCGTGCAAGTGTATTTCTTCATGCGTATCTCCCTTTCCGGCCCGTCGGCCAGCCATGATATTTTTTAGATACCCGCTCCACGCATTTTTGAAACACGCGTGGGGGAAAATTTTTCGGGGCTTGACAAAGCCGCCGCCCCGTGCTAAACTGTGTTTATAAATAACATATGTCAAAAACGGAGGTTTCAAACATGAAGATCGCGGTTACCTATGAAAATGGAAACGTCTTTCAGCACTTTGGCCATACCCGCCAGTTCAAACTCTACGAGGTAGAGAACGGCGCGATCCAGTCCGAACGCATCCTCGAAGGCGACGGCGCGGGCCACGGCGCGCTGGCCGGCCAACTCAGGCAGGCGGGCGTGGACGAACTGATCTGCGGCGGCATGGGCGAGGGCGCGCGTATGGCGCTTGCGCAGATG
>CAMMGP010000123.1 GCA_946496415.1 uncultured Clostridia bacterium
TCCTCCTCGTAGTCGCGGCGCGGGGAGGAGAAGGTGATGGGCGGGTCGTAGCCGCCCGGCCAGACTTCTGTGACCTCTCCACCCACGGTGCGCGCCGAGTAGATGACCTCGCCGTCCTCGTCGTAGTAATCGTAGATGTAGATGTCCACCAATTTTCCGTCCACGTAGCGCCGCTCGTGGTCGGATATTTTTCCATCCCCGAGGGGCGTATTGTTGATGTCTCTGACATACATGCCCACGAAGGGCGGTTCCGTGCGCACGCGCTCCTGATAGGCGGCGCGCACTGCCGCAGCCTCTGCCGCCGCCTCCGCGCGTTGCTGGGCGGCGAGAGCTTCGGCTTCCTGCGTGACGGTTTCGGCAAAGGCGCGCGTCTGCTCGCTCCACTGATTTTCCGGGCAGTAGTCGGCGTAGAGGCGCAGATTCGTGTCCGCACTGTCCACATTGCCGCGCTCGTAGGCGATGTGCGCGTTGCAGAGGAAGTAGCGGGCGTAGTCCGCATCGGTGTTTTCGCCCCGTGTGAACCAGGTCATCAGCGCGTCATGGGCTTCCTCGTACTCGCCCTCTTTCATCAGCGCGCCGGCACCCGCAGGCCCCTGCCGCCGCTGTATGTCCTCGATGATGCCCGGCGCGCACTGCGCGGCAAACAAAGCTGCCGCCACCAGAGCCGCCGCGATCCACAGCCAGCGTTTGCGCATGCAGGTTTCCCCCCTTCCGGCGCCGCGCGCCTTCAGCGCAGCTTTTCCACATCCTCAATATACAGCGATATCTCCCCGCACTGCGGGCAAACGGCCACCTTGGGCTTGCCGATGCGGCCGCCAAAGAGCTTGCTTTCGTCCGTGGAGAGCACCACGCCGTAGCCCGCGCCCTGCACGCGCAGATCGCAGTTTTCCTTCATCTCCGCGCCGCAGCGCAGACATTTGCGCATTCAAAACACTCCCTTGCAAAAACCGCCCGGAACGCGGGAATTCTCCTGCGTCCGGGCGGTCTGTGTTTTTAATTGATATCCTCGGAGAGAGCGCGTCCCTTGCCGCGGCGGCGCGGCATCACGTCGGCGAGCGTGGCGCGGCTGGTGTGGGGGATGGCCCGCCAGCGCGGCGGCACGATCAGCGCCGAAAGGTTGGCCGGGAACCACGTCAGGGCGATGAGCCAGAAGCCCAGCACGCCCGGCATCTCCCGCCCCGGCTTCTTGCCCGCCAGATGGCAGATCAGCGCCGCGCCAAGGCTGATGGCGGCGATGTAGACGATGGCCACCGCCACCGCCAGCGCCGCCACCACTTCCACGCCGCCCAGACCCGCCACGAAGCGCACCGTCTCGACCGCAGCCACCGCGCCCGGCACCAGACAGACGAACTGCATGATGTTGCCGAGGAAGAAGATGGCCAGATCCAGCGCCTGCAAACTGCGGTGGCGGATGGCGCGCCAGATCAGCTTCGGCCAGTAGCGCAGCGTGGTCTGCATCGAACCGCGGAACCAGCGCCGCCGCTGCTCGAAGGATACGCCGAAGGTCACGGGCTGTTCGTCGTATGTAATGGCTTTTTCCAGGTAGGCGATCTTCTCGCCGCGCAGGCCGCACTGGGCCGTCAGTTCCAGGTCTTCCGTCAGCGTGCGCGTGTTCCAGCCCATCTCGCGGATGAGGCCGGCGTCGAGCACCACGCCGGTGCCGTTAAGCAGGGCGGACATGCCCAGCGCCGCGCGGCCGCGATTGAACAGGCGGCTCATGAACCAGTAAAACACGCTCATGCCGCCCGCCACCCAGCTTTCGCGGGAGTTCTTGCTGTCGCGGAAGCCCTGGCCGATGCGCGCGCCATGGCAGAGGGCGTCGTTGGCGGCGCGGAAAAAGCCGGGATCGACGAGGTTGTCCGCGTCGAAGATGCAAAAGGCGTCGTAGTCCATGGCAAGAAGGTGCCTAAAGGCAAAGCGCAACACGTCGCCCTTGCAGCTCACCGGCTCCGCGCAGCGCAAAACGCGCGCGCCGGCGTCCGCGGCCACGTCCTCGGTATCGTCCGTGCAGTTGTTGGGGATCACCCAGATGTCGAACAATTCGCGCGGATAGTCCTGCGCAAGCAGCGTGCGCACGGCCTCGCCGATCACGCCCGCCTCGTTGCGCGCGGCGATCACCGCGGCGATGCGCTTCTGCGGCGCGGCGGCGGGAAACTCGCGGTTTTTGCGGAAAAGGCCCAGCACGATCACGCCGGCGAAATAGACCAGATAGAGCGTGCCGAGTATATTCAAGATGAGCAGCAGCTTGTCGCCCACGCCCTTTCCTCCCTTGCCCGTTTTCGTCCGTCTATTATAGCACAAAGAATCGCCACAAACGCGCGGGATGGATTAAAAGATGATGAAAAAAAGCGGTCGTGGCGGGATGCACACCTATCTGACGTTTTTTCGCGGCCGCGCGTTCCCTTTTCGCCCCCATTTTCGCGCCCGTCTGTATAAAGGCGGCAAAATCTGCCGACGATAAAAGCATCATCCGATGAAATGGAGGGCTTCGGCTTGCTTCGCCGCTTTTTCTGCGCGCTTCTGGCGCTGACGCTTTGCATACTCTTCGCCGCCCCGGCGCGGGGCGAGGGCGTTTATGACTTTATCCGCCTGCACGTGGTGGCCTCGGGCGACACGGACTGGGAACAGGCGGTAAAGCTGGCCGTGCGCGACGCCTGCCTTGCCAGGGCCCGGGAAGTCGCCGCCGGTTGCGCGGACGCCGACGCGGCCTACGCCGCCCTCAACGCAAACCTCGCCGCCTTTCAGAGCGCCGCCACCATCGCGGCGCGGGAGATGGGCTTTGACGGCGCGGTAACGGTGGAAACGGGCGCGTTCGCCTTTCCCGACCGCGTCTACGGGGCGCTGTTTGTGCCCGCGGGCGACTACCGCGCCCTGCGCGTGACCCTCGGCGAAGGCGGCGGCCACAACTGGTGGTGCGTGCTCTATCCCTCCCTGTGCGTGGTGGACGAGGCGGCGTACTATGCCGGGGAAGATGTCCCCATCGAGTTCTATTCCAGCGTGGGGCGCTTCCTGCGCGATCTGTTTGGAGGTCAGGCATGAAGGTGGGAAAACGCATTTTTCTTCTTTTGCTGGCGCTGCTCATGGCCATGCCCGGGGGACAGGCGGCGACGGTGCTGGAAGTCGGCTCCTCGGGCGAGAACGTGCGCAAGATGCAGCAGCGCCTCATCCAGTACGACTATCTGGACGGCGAAGCCGACGGCAAATACGGCGAAGCGACCCGCGACGCGGTGATCCTCTTTCAGCGCCGCAACGGCCTGACGGTGGACGGCCGCGTGGGGCCGGACACGGCGGCGGCGCTGGGCGTGACGCTCTCCTCCTCCGGTTCCTCGTCCACCTCGGCGACGATCATCTCCGCCGACCACCGCCTGCTTTCCAAGCTGGTTTACGCCGAGGCGCGCGGGGAAAGCTACAAAGGGCAGGTGGCCGTGGCCGCCGTAGTCTTAAACCGCGTGGAGAGCGCCTCCTTTCCCAACACCATCAGCGGCGTCATCTACCAGAGCGGGGCCTTTTCCTGCGTCTCCAACGGCTCGATCAACAACACGCCCGACTCCACGGCCATCCGCGCGGCGCTGGACGCCCTCAACGGCTGGGACCCCACGGGCGGCTGCCTCTACTACTACAATCCCCGCAAGACCGACGACGAATGGATACGCACGCGCACGGTCAAAACGGTGATCGGCAACCACTACTTCGCGGTGTAAGGGGGAAAAGCCATGCAAACTTCGCGCACACGGGATCGGGACTATCTGCGCGCGGCGCTCGTGGGCGCCTGCGCGCTGCTGGCGGCGCTGGCGGTGCTCATCTTCAAGCAGGCCGCCGACGTGCGCGATCTGAACGCGCGCCTCAGCGCCGTGTATCAGAAGGCGTTTTACGAGACCTGCGAGCTGATGGAGGGCATGTCCACGAATTTGCGCAAACTGCTGGTGACGGGCAGCGCCCAGCAGGAACAGCTGCTGCTTTCGGAGATCGCCCGGCAGGCGCAGGGCGCGCAGGACGACCTATCGCAACTGCCGCTGGGCGACGGCGCGGTGTCGGCGACGATCAAGTTCGTCAACCAGGCCGGAGACTTCGCCACCTCGCTGGCCGGGCGTCTGGCGGGCGGCGCGGCCATCAGCGACGCGGACTATGAAAACATCTCCGCGCTCTCGGAATCGGCGGGCGAACTCTCCGCGCGCCTCGGGCAACTGCTTGCGCGCTACGAGTCCGGCGAGGACGTGTTCGCCGGCGACATGGGCGAAACGGGACAGGAGAGCCTCTACCCGCTCACCGATCCGGCCGTCTCCTATCCGGCGCTTTTGTACGACGGCCCCTTCTCCGACGCCTCCGGACAGACGGAGTACCGCGCCCTTGCCGGCCTGCCCAATGTGGACGCGGCCGGGGCGGAGCGGGCGCTGCGCGCCTTCCTCGGCGCGGAGGCGGTGACGGAGCTGCGTCTGGAGAACGAGAGCAGCATCCCCGTGGACTGCTATGAGTTTTCCGTTACGGCGAATGGTTACTCCATGTCTGCAAGCGTTACACAAGCGGGCGCGCAGGTGCTCTACATGCTGCCCAACGAGGACGTGACGGACGTCGCGCTTACCGACCAGCAGGGCGTGGAGGCGGCGCGCGCCTTCCTCGCCGCGCGCGGCTATGGGGAGATGCGCGAAAGCTACTTCAGCCGCTACGACGGCATCCTCACCGTCAACTTTGCCGCCGTGCAGGACGATGTGGTGCTCTACCCGGACCTTGTCAAGGTGCAGGTATCGCTGCGCGACGG
>CAMMGP010000124.1 GCA_946496415.1 uncultured Clostridia bacterium
CATGAGCGTAAGGACGGCGGTACTCGTCTCCGGCGGCGGCACGAATTTGCAGGCGCTCATCGACGCTTCCCGCGCGGGCAAAATGCCGCATGTGGACATCTGTCTGGTGCTTTCCAACCGCGCGGACGCCTACGCGCTCAAGCGCGCGGAACAGGCCGGCATCCCCTCGGCGGTCTGCCAGCGGGAAAAGGGCGAGGCGCGCGAGGCCTTTGAGGCGCGCATGCTGGATATTTTGCGAGCGCACGATGTGGAAATGCTGATTTTGGCCGGATTCATGGCCATCCTCTCCAAAGAGTTTGTGCAGAACTATCCCGACCGCATTCTCAACGTTCACCCGTCGCTGATCCCCTCGTTCTGCGGAAAGGGCTTTTACGGCCTACACGTCCACGAGGCGGCGCTTGCCTACGGCGTGAAGGTGACGGGCGCGACGGTGCATCTGGTCAACGAGGTCCCCGACGGCGGACGCATCCTGCTGCAAAAGGCCGTGGAGATCGAGCCGGGCGACACGCCCGAGGCGTTGCAGCGCCGCGTGATGGAGCAGGCCGAATGGCAGCTTCTGCCCCGCGCGGCGGAAATGGTGGCCAAGGAATTGGAGGAAAAACGATGCAGAAACTGACCATCGCCCAGGCCGTGGGCGCGACTTCCTATCCCGGGCGCGGCATACTCGCCGGCAAGACCCCGGACGGCACGCGGCTGTTTCTGGCCTACTTCATCATGGGCCGCAGCGTCAACAGCCGCAACCGCGTGTTTGTGGAGGACAGCGAAGGGCTGCGCACCCGCGCCTTCGACCCCTCGAAACTGTCCGACCCCTCCCTGATCATCTACGCGCCCGTACGCGTGCTGGGAAACAGCATCATCGTCACCAACGGCGACCAGACGGACACCGTGTATGCGGCGCTGCAAAACGGCGGCACGTTCGTCTCGGCGCTGAAAACGCGCACCTTCGAGCCGGACGCGCCCAACTTCACCCCCCGCATCAGCGCCATGGCCACGCTGGAAAACGGCGATTTTTCGCTGGAGATGAGCGTTTTGAAGGCCGCGGACGCGGAGGGCAAGGCGGCGCTCAAGTGCTTCTACGCCTACGACGGCGTGGAGGCCGGGGAGGCGTGCTTCATCCACACCTACATGGGCGACGGCAGCCCCCTGCCCTCCTTTGCGGGCGAGCCGGAGCGCGTGAGCCTGCCCGAGGGCTGCGTGAACTGCCTGACCGAGGCGGTGTGGAACGCCCTGGACAAGGAAAACCGCGTCTCCTTATGGACGCGCACCGTCGACCTGCGCAGCGGCGAAGTCCGCACGCGCATCGTCAACGCCAACGAATAACAGCATACGACTTCCATTCCCGCGGCGCGCACCGTGGGAATGTGGTTTGAAAGGGAGAGAACCATGGCGCGAGAGATCGAACTCAAATACGGCGTGAACCCCAACCAGAAGCCCGCCCGCATCTTCATGGAGGAGGGCGAACTGCCCCTGAAGGTGCTTTCCGGCCGCCCCGGCTACATCAACTTCCTCGACGCGCTCAACGGCTGGCAGCTGGTGAGCGAACTCAAGCGCGCCACCGGCATGCCCGCCGCCGCGTCGTTCAAGCACGTCAGCCCCGCCGGCGCCGCCGTGGGCGAGCCCCTCGACGATGTGCTGCGCAAGATGTACTTTATCGACCCCGAGGCGGAACTTTCCCCCCTCGCCTGCGCCTACGCGCGCGCCCGCGGCTCCGACCGCCTTTCCTCCTATGGCGATTTTATCTCCTTGAGCGACGTCTGCGACGCGGCCACGGCCAAACTCATTGCCAAGGAAGTGTCCGACGGCGTCATCGCCCCCGGCTACGAGCCGGAAGCGCTGGAAATTCTTGGCCGCAAGCGCAAGGGCAATTACAACGTCATTGAGATCGACGAAAACTACGTGCCCGCGGCGCTGGAGCGCAAGATGTGCTTTGGCGTCACCTTCGAGCAGGGGCGCAACGCGCTGGAACTGAACGAAAGCCTGCTTGAAAACGTCGTCACCGAAAACAAGACCCTGCCCGCGGAGGCGAAGCGCGACCTGCTCATTTCTCTCATCACCCTCAAGTACACGCAGTCCAACTCCGTCTGCTACGTGGTGGGCGGGCAGACCATCGGCGTGGGCGCGGGCCAGCAGTCCCGCGTACACTGCACCCGTCTGGCCGGCAACAAGGCCGACCTCTGGCAACTTAGGCATCATCCGAAAGTGCTGGCCCTGCAGTTCAGTCCCGCTCTCTCCCGCTCCGAGCGCGACAACACCATCGACCTCTACCTCTCCAATGAGGAAAGCGGCGACGTGCTGGGCGACGAGGTCTGGCAGAACTTCTTCACCGTGCGCCCCGAGCCTTTGACGGCGGAGGAAAAGAAGGCATATCTCGCCGGGGTCACTGGCGTGTCGCTGGGCAGCGACGCCTTCTTCCCCTTCGGCGACAACATCGAGCGCGCCCACCGCAGCGGCGTTTCCTACGTGGCGCAGCCCGGCGGCTCCATCCGCGACGACCACGTGATCGACACCTGCAACAAGTACGGCATGGCCATGGCCTTCACCGGCGTGCGCCTGTTCCACCACTAGGATTTGGGGAGGAAAGACGATGAAGCTGATGGTCGTTGGCGGCGGCGGGCGCGAACACGCGCTCATCCGCATGCTGAAAAAGAACCCCGAGGTGGAGAGAATTTACGCCCTGCCGGGCAACGGCGGCATCGCGCAGGACGCGGAGTGCGTGAACATCAAGGCCACGGATATAGACGGCGTGGCGCGCTTCGCCGCGGAAAATCACATCGACTTCGCCGTGGTCGCGCCGGACGACCCGCTGGCCATGGGCTGCGTGGATCGCCTGCACGCGCTCGGCATCCCCTGCTTCGGCCCCGAGGCGCGCGCCGCCGAGATCGAGGCCAGTAAGGTCTTTTCCAAGCGTCTGATGCAGAAGTACGGCATCCCCACGGCCAAGTGCGAGGTATTTGACAATGCCGAGGCGGCGCTTGCCTATGTGCGCACCACGCCCGCGCCGCTGGTGGTCAAGGCCGATGGTCTGGCGCTGGGCAAGGGCGTGCTGATCTGCAAGAGCACGCGGGAGGCCGAGGAAGCGGTCAAGCACACCATGTGCGACCATGCCTTTGGCAAGAGCGGCGACCGCGTGGTCATCGAGGAGTTTTTGGAGGGCCCGGAAGTGTCCGTGCTCGCCTTCACCGACGGCAAGGCCATGGTTCCCATGGTTTCGTCCATGGACCACAAGCGCGCCCACGACGGCGACACCGGCCTCAACACCGGCGGCATGGGCACCATCGCCCCCAACCCCTTCTACACGGCGGACGTGGCCGAGCGCTGCATGCGGGAAATCTTCCTGCCGACGATGCGGGCGATGAACGCCGAGGGGCGCACCTTCAAGGGCTGCCTCTACTTCGGCCTCATGCTCACCAAGGACGGCCCCAAGGTCATCGAATACAACTGCCGCTTTGGCGACCCGGAGACGCAGGTGGTGCTGCCGCTTCTGGACACCGACCTTTTGACCATCATGCGCGCCGTGGAAGAGGAGCGCCTTTCCGAAGTGGACGTGCGCTTCAAGGGCGGCGCGGCCTGCTGCGTCATCCTCGCCTCGGGCGGCTACCCCGAAGCCTACGAAAAGGGCAAGGCCATCGACCTGGGCGGCGCGGACGCACTGGCGGACACGTGGGTGTTCCACAGCGGCACCGCCGCAAAGGACGGGCAACTCGTCACCAGCGGCGGCCGCGTGCTGGGCGTGACGGCCACGGGCGACACGCTCAAAACCGCCATCGACCGCGCCTACGCCGCCGCCCGCAGGGTGCATTTCGACGGCATGTTCATGCGCTCGGACATCGGCAAGCGGGCGCTGGAAGTGGAGGGATACCATGGTTGACCGCCTGTTTGTGGAAAAAAAGCCCGGCTTTGACAACGAGGCCCGCGCGCTATTAAAGGACGCGCGCTCCTTCCTCGGCGTGACCAATTTGACCGGGTTGCGCCTGTTCAACCGCTACGACGTGGAGGGGCTGGACGCGGCGCTGCTTGCGCAGGCGCGGGGCAGCGTCTTTTCCGAGCCGCAGCTGGACGACGTCTACGACGAATTGCCGCAGGACGAGGGCGTGGTCTTTGCCACGGAATACCTGCCGGGGCAGTTCGACCAGCGCGCCGACTCCGCCGCCCAGTGCATCCAGCTGATGGCTCAGTGCGAGCGCCCCATCGTGCGCACGGCGCTGGTGTATATCCTCAAGGGCGACCTTTCCGACGAGGATGTGGAGACGCTCAAAAAGCACGTCATCAACCCCGTGGAACGCCGCGAGGCTTCTCTGGAAAAGCCGGAGACGCTGCGCGCCGACTACGCCCTGCCCGAGACCGTGGCGGTCATGGAGGGCTTCACGGGCTATGGCGAGGCGGAGCTGGACGCCTTCCGCCGCCAGTACGGGCTGGCGATGGACGACGCCGATCTGGCGTTTTGCCAGAAGTACTTCCAGTCCGAGCGCCGCGACCCCACGCTGACGGAAATTCGCATGATCGACACCTACTGGTCCGATCACTGCCGCCACACGACCTTCCTCACCGAGTTTACCGACGTGCGCTTTGACGACGCGCGCGTGGAGAAGGCCTACGGGCGCTATCTCGAAATTCGCGCCGCGCTCAAGCGCAGCGACAGGCCCGTGACGCTGATGGACATGGCCACGGTGGGCGCGCGCTATCTGAAGCTGACCGGGGCGCTGACCGATCTGGACGAATCCGAGGAGATCAACGCCTGCACGGTGAAACTGGA
>CAMMGP010000125.1 GCA_946496415.1 uncultured Clostridia bacterium
GCCACCACTGGACAGTTGAAGTGGTTGTCGGCGTCCCCCTCGTCAAAGTTCTGCGTAAGGCAGGGGCAGAACACGGCGTCCACGTCCTTTTCCAGCAGCCGCACCACATGCCCGTGCATGATCTTTGCCGGGTAACAGGCCGTATCCGAGGGGATGGTGAACTGCCCGGCCTCGTAGGTGGAGCGGTCCGACATGCCGGACAGCACCACCTCGAAGCCCAGCGCGCGCAAGATGCCCGCCCACAGCGGCAAAAGCTCGTACATCCCCAGCGCCAGCGGCAGGCCGATGCGCCCGCGCCTTGTTTCGCCTCCGCCCATTTGCAGGAGCGTTTCGCGCTTGTATTTGTAAAGGTTGGGTAGCTCTTCCGCATCCTTTTTGCCGCCCGCGCCGCGCTCGCAGCGGTTGCCGGAGATGAAGCGGCCGCCGTCGGCAAAGGTGTTGATCGTCAGTTTGCAGCGGTTCTCGCAGCCCTTGCACACCGCCGGACGCGAGGTGTGGGAAAACTTCGCCAGTTCCTCCGGGGAGAGTATGGAGGATTTTTCCAGCCGCATGGCGCACAGTGCCGCGCCGTAAGCGCCCATCAGCCCGGCGATGTCCGGCCGGACGACGTCGCGCCCCAGTTCGCGCTCGAAGGCGCGCAGTATGGCGTCGTTGTGGAAGGTGCCGCCCTGTACCACCACGTTTTGCCCCAGTTCGTCGGCGGAACCGGCGCGGATGACCTTGTAAACGGCGTTTTTGACCACGCTGACGGAAAGCCCGGCGGAGATGTCCTCCACCGTGGCGCCGTCGCGCTGCGCCTGCTTGACCGAGGAGTTCATAAACACCGTGCAGCGGCTGCCGAGGTTGACCGGCGCGCGGGCAAAGAGGCCCCTGCGGGCGAATTCCTGCACGCCCATGTTCATGGACTTGGCAAACGTCTCGATGAACGAGCCGCAGCCCGAGGAACAGGCCTCGTTGAGCATGATGCCGTCGATCGTCCCGTTGCGTATGCGGAAGCACTTGATGTCCTGCCCGCCGATGTCGAGTATGAAGTCCACGTCCGGGCAGAAGTGGCGCGCGGCCATGAAGTGGGCGATCGTCTCCACCACGCCGATGTCCACATGGAAGGCGTGGCGGATGAGATCCTCGCCGTAACCGGTCACGGCGCTGCCGAGAATGGGCACGCGGCCCTGCGTGCGCGCGTAGATCTCGCCCAACTCGCGGCGCACGATCTCTACCGGGTCGCCGTTGTTGGAGGCGTAGTAGGTATACAGAAGTTCTTTGTTTTCGGAAACGAGCGCCAGCTTGGTGGTGGTGCTGCCGCAGTCGATGCCCAGATACGCCGCGCCGCGATAGGTGGAAAGCTCCGCGCGCGGCACGGAGGCGCGGGCGTGGCGCGCGGCAAAGGCGGCGTACTCCGCCTCGTCCTCAAACAGCGGCGGCAGCGTCTGCGCTCCGGAAACGACCTTGGCCGTGGCCAGCGTTTCGCGCAGTTGAGCAAGCGTAAAGGCCTCGGGCGCGCGCGTGGCGAACATGGCCGCGCCCCGCGCCACGGCAAAGCGCCCCCACTCGGGGAACATCGCGTCCTCCTCGGCGAGTTTCAAGGTTTCGCGGAAGCGCTGCCGCAAGCCCTGGCAGTAGTACAGGGGCCCGCCGAGAAACAGCACCTTGCCCTCGATCCTGCGCCCCTGCGCAAGGCCCGCGATGGTCTGGTTGACGATGGCCTGAAAGATGCTCATGGCCACGTCTTCCTTGCGCGCGCCCTGATTGAGCAGCGGCTGTATGTCCGTCTTGGCGAACACGCCGCAGCGCGAGGCGATGGGGTAGATGCGCGTGGACTGCTGGCTGAGGCGGTCCAGTTCAGCCACATCCACATCCAGAAGCGTGGCCATCTGGTCGATGAACGCGCCCGTGCCGCCGGCGCAGCTGCCGTTCATGCGCTCGTCCATGCCGCCGGTCGCGCGGTCGAAAAAGATGATCTTGGCGTCCTCGCCGCCCAATTCGACCACCACATTGGTGTCCGGCGCCAGCGCGCGCACCAGTTCGCCGACCACAAAGACTTCCTGCTGAAAGGGCAGGCGCGCGGCCTCGGCAAGTCCGATGCCCGCCGAACCGGAGATCGCCGCGCGCAAAAGACCGCCCGCGACCATCGGCTCAAGATCCGAAAGCATCTCGAGTATCTTTTGTCGCGCCTGCGAATAGTGGCGCTCATAACGCTCATAGAGGACGTCTCCGCCTTCCATCAGCGCCAGTTTTACCGTCGTGGAGCCGATATCGATCCCCAGCGAACGGACGGGCTGCTCCTGTGTCTGTTTCATGCCAAATCTCGCCTTTGCGCCGGCATGGCCGGCAAAAAATGATTACTTATATTTATAGTACGATATACTATACCACAGAAATGTTGACCGCCCGTTAATGCGCGCGGCAAAAGGACAATTTAATGAAGTGGGCAAAATGGTAAAGTTTTTGCGCGCAAAAACAGCCCCGCTGTATGGAACCGCCCTTTGCGGCGATACTGGGAGCAGGGAGGGATGTAGGATGAAAAATATAGGCGAAAAGATGCGCCGCCTCGCGCAAGCCGTGCGGGCAGCCGCAAACGCGCTGCGCCCCCGCCTGCGGGCGTTCTGGGATCGCTTTGGTTATGTGACGTCCATGGTGGCGTTGCTCGCGCTGATCGGCGTAGCGGCGACGATCTATCGGGGCCGGACAGCCGCGCCTACCGTTCCCGCGCCCACGGCGACGCCCGAGCCGGCGCTGGCCTCGAGCCTCAACCTTGGCGCGGAAGCGGAAGAAGAGGAAGCGGCGTTCCTGCCGCCGCTCACGGGCGAGGTTGTGGGGGAGTACCGCCCTGACGCGCTGGTATGGTCGGATACATTGCAACTGTGGCAGACGCACGCGGCCATCGATATCGCCGCTCCGCTGGGCACGGCGGTGGCCGCCTGCGCCGATGGCACGGTAACGCATGCCTACCGCGACCCGCTGCTGGGTTACACGGTGCGCATCGAGCATAAAGACGGCTATGAAAGCCTTTACGCCTGCCTGCAAAGCGCAGAAATGGTCGCGGTGGGGCAAAGCGTGCGCATGGGTGAAACCATCGGCGCGGTGGGCGAATCTGCCGACGCCGAGGCAGGATTGGGCGCGCATTTGCACTTCGCCTTTTTCCTCGATGGCGAAGATGTGCGACCGCCGCTTGAGGAGGCATAGGTCAGGGCTTTTTGCCCGTGTATTCCGAACGCAGCGCCGCATAGAGGGCCACGTCGACAAATTTTCCCTTGTTGCAAAGCCTCTGGCGCAGCGTGCCTTCATAGGTCATGCCCGCCTTGCGCATCACCGCGCCCGAGGCGGGGTTGTCCACCTCGTGTTGCGCCTCGATGCGGTTAAGCTTGAGGGATTTGAAACCAAAGTCCAAAATCAGCCGCAGCGCCTCGGTCATAATGCCCTGATTCCAGTAGGCGCGGCCAAGGGAATAGCCGACCTCGGCGGAGGCGTTCTCCTCCTGGATCCACATAAAGCCAATGGTGCCGATGACGCGGTTTTCGCGCTTTAAGACAATGCCCCAACTCGACGGTTCGCCCAGCCGGTAGCGCCTGAGCATATAGCGGATATAGGAGCGGCTCTCCGAGGGCGATGTGTGCGCAGTCCAGAGCACGTGCCGCGCCACTTCGGGATCGCGGCTGTAATCATAGATGTCCGGCGCGTCGCGCATGCACAGCCGCCGCAAGAGCAGGCGCTCGGATTCCAGGGGCGGCAGGTCGCCCAGCGGCGCAAGGGCGATCATCTCTCTTCGCCCATGCGCGCGTGGGCGAGCAGCAATGCGCAAACGGTCTTGCTGTCGGCGATCTCGCCGCGCGCGGCCGCAGCGACGGCTTCGGAAAACGGCAGGCGCACGACGTTCAAAAACTCGTCCTCGTCCGGGGCGGCTTCGCCGCGTTCGAGATCCCGGGCGAGGTAGAGGGAGATCTTTTCGTTGGAAAAGCCCGGCGTGGTGACGATATCGGCAAGATGATCCCACGTTTTCGCCGACAACCCCGTTTCCTCATGCAATTCGCGTTTGGCGGCCAGCAGCCTGTCCTCGTCCGGCGCATCGAGTTTGCCGGCGGGGATCTCCAAAAGCACCCGCTCGATGGGCGCGCGGTACTGGCGCACTAGATAGCAGTAGCCCTCTTTGTCCACGGGTAGCACGGCGCTTGCTCCAACATGCATGGCCACTTCGCGCCTGGCGAGCTTGCCGTTGGGCAGTTTTGCGGTCAGATGGTCGATGTGGAGGATGATCCCATCGAACACGCGCTTGCGCTCGACGATGGTCTCGAGGATGCCTTTATCTCCGCGATTGTCCATGACACTCATCTCCGAAACATGGAATTACCATGAAATATTCGCGCTTTCGCTGCCAATTCCTGCCCAGACCCCCTAGCCAGAGCCGGGAAAATGTTGTATAATGAGAGAAAGCTCCCGGGCAATGCCCGTCAAAAATGAAAGGAGTGGTTTCCAATGATACAGATTATCTCCGGCGTCAAGGGCAGCGGCAAGACCAAGCGCCTTCTCGACCAGACCAACGACGCGCTCAAGGTGGAGCACGGCGACATCGTTTTTATCGATGACGACAAGCGTTACATGTATGACCTCCGCCACGAGATCCGCTTTGTGGACGCGAGCGCCTATCCCGTCGCCCGCGGCTGCTCGCCGGACGCCTTCCTCGCCTTTATCAGCGGCATGCTCGCCGTCAACTATGACATAACGCTCATCAGCATCGACGCCTT
>CAMMGP010000126.1 GCA_946496415.1 uncultured Clostridia bacterium
GGCGTACAATGCGTTCCTGCTGGGAAAGATCGAGTAGATACCGAGCCGTGGGAGGATTAGCCATGGAAATTCGCCATACCGCCGAAGCCGACCTTGCCCGCGTGATGGACATCTATGCCCGCGCCCGCGCGTTCATGGCCGCGCACGGCAACCCCCATCAGTGGGGGCCGACCAACTGGCCGCCCGAGGCGCTCATCCGTTCCGACATCGAGCGGGGAAAGGGCTACGTCTGCGTCCACGAGGGCCGCGTGGTCGGCGCGTTCTTCTTCGACATGGGCAGGGACATCGAGCCCACTTACCGCCATATCGAGGATGGAACGTGGCTGGACGACAGCCCCTACGGCGTCGTCCACCGCATCGCTGCAGATGGCTCCGTGAAGGGCGTGGGCGCTTTCTGTATCGACTGGGCCTTTCAGCAGTGCGGCCATCTGCGCATCGATACCCACGGGGACAATATCATCATGCAGAAACTGCTTGCCAAACTGGGTTTCACGCGCCGCGGCACCATCTACGTGGAGGAGGACGATTTTCCGCGCCTGGCGTATGAGAAAGTATAGAACGGCAGGATTGAAAAACAGCGCCCTCCGCTTTCACGGATGGGCGCTGTTTTCCAAAGATGCGTTTTCCGGTGGGGACAGCTGTCCCTCCGCCGCCTGCGTCTCTTCTAACGGCGCGGTGATGAGGGCGAGCGCCTCCCGTATCTCCGGCGCGCAGACGCAGCCCTCGGCATGGACGGCCTCCTGCCCGGCCACCGTATCGACGCGCAGGCCGACGGTGAAGGCGACGTCGCCAAAATCATAGACGAGTACGCAGTCCGCAAAACCCTCGGGGAGGGCGTACCATTTTTCCCCGCGCAGCGGGTTCGCCGCCGCCAGATACGCCGCGCCCCGCTGGGCGCTGACGTGCGCGCAGAGCGTTTGCAGGGCCTGCGGCGCGAAGTAGGAACGCGCCGCGTCGGAAAGCGGCAGCGCCTCGCCTTCGTTCATGTAGGAAAGCGCCGCCTCAAATTCCGGGTAGGAATAAACGCGCGTGTAGAGCGGTTGGCCGTCCATGGCCTCCGCCCACGCCGCGATCTGCGAGGTTATCTCCTCGGAGGCGCCGAGGGCGGCGACAAACGTCTCATCGGCCATCAGGCCGCGCATCGTTTCCAGCAGTTCCCCGCCCGCGTCTTCCAAAAACGCGCCGTCCGGGCGTTCGCCTGTCATTTCGGCCAGCGCCGGCGCTGTCAGAAGCAAAAGCGCCAGCAGCAGCGCCGTCAGCCTTTGCGTCGTCTTTCGCATTTTCCACATCCCCCTCTTTTTTGTTGAGCGTAAAGAAGAATTCCGAACCTTCGCCGACCTTGGTGTTGACGCCGATTTCGCCGCCCATCAACTCCACCACCAGCTTGGCCACCGCCAGCCCCAGCCCTGTGCCGGAGGTGCGCATGCGGCTCTTGTCGGCCTTGTAGAAGCGCTCCCAGATAAAGGGCAGATCCTTGGGTTCGATGCCCACGCCGGTGTCGACGACGCCCACGCGCACGCGCTCCGGTTCTTCCCGCGCGTAGACGGTCACGCGGCCGCCCGAGGGCGTAAAGCTGAGGGCGTTGTCGATGAAGATGATCAGCACCTGCAGGATGCGATCCTCGTTGCCCATGCAGCGCAGGCGCGCGCCGCCTGTATCGCAGATCAATTCCACCTTGGCCTCGTCGGCCATGGGCTTCATGCGGCGCACGGCGGCGTCGATGATGCCGGGCAGTTCTAGTTCCTCCATCTCCAGCGTCACGCGGCCATCCTGCAGGCGCGACATATCCAGCATTTCGCGCACCAGCTTTTCCAGCCGCAGCGTTTCCTGATAGATGACGCGATAGCAGTCGGCCTTTTCCTCCTCGGTGTCGATATAGCCGTCCATGAGCGGCTCGACCATGCCGCGAATGCCGGTCAGCGGCGTGCGCAGTTCGTGGGAAATGTTGGCCACGTAGTCGCGCCGCAGCTGTTCGAGACGCTCGGCCTCGCTGACGTCCTGAATGAGGCAGACCGCGCCGATGTTCTCCCCGCGCTCGCCGAACAGCGGCGAGGCCGTGGCGGCAATCTTGCGCTGCGAGGGGTTGTCCCAGCGGGCCCGGCAGCGCGCGCCCGTTCGCATGCATTCCTCCAGCAATTTGTGCAGCGCCGCAAGCGCCTGCGTGCCTTCGAGCGGGGCAAGTTCCTCGTCGCTGAGCTCCATCAGTTCGAGGAAAGCCTGATTTTTGTGGGTGACTTCAAAGTTCGCGTCCACGGCGATGATGCCCTCGCCAATGGAGCCGACGATCAATTCCAGCTTGTCGCGCTCCTCGCGCAGGCGTTCGATGATGTTGGAAAGGCGCGCCGAGAGCGTGTTGAGCGTATTGCCAAGTTCGCCCAGTTCGTCCTGCGTGCCCAGGGCGATGCGCGCCCCGTATTCGCCCTCGGAGATGCGCCGCGCTACCTGCGTCAGCCGCCGGATGGGATTGGTGAGCACCTGCGTCATCTTCATGGCCATGACCACGGCCAGGAGCACCGTCACCGCCGCGGCCATAATCAGCAGCATCTGCAGCGCCGTGGTCAATTTGTGCAGCTGCGCCACCGGCTGGGCGAGGATGACGCCGCCCACCACCTTGCCCGCCGTGTTGCGCACGGGCGAACCGGCGAAGAGGATGACCCCGGAGGCGAAGTCGAAGCGGCGGATGTCGGCCACCGTTTCGCCCTCGAACATGCGGGCGACGAACTGGCGGTCGATGGAACTGATGATCTCCAGTCGCGCGAATTCCGGCCCGCCGGGCGCGGGCTCGCCGCTGGCGCCGATGTGCGTGGCCAGATAGTCACGGTCCACATAGAGCACCATGGAGTTGGTCAAACGCTGATATTGTTCAATGGTCTTTTCATCGGGGATGGACAATTCCGTGCCGTCGGTCACGTCGCAGGAGGCGATGTACTCCGCCTGCTGCACCAGTTCCTCCATGGCCTGATCCTGCACATAGCGAAAGGAGAGCGCGTAGGCCACCACGCAGGCGAAAACAATGGCGAAAAGCGCCAGCAGCGCATGGCTGACCAGCGTCTTTGCCCCGATCGTCCACGAGCGGTAGCGAAGCCTCTCCTTCATGCTAAGACCTTCCCCTGATTCCAACGGTTATTCGCCGATCTCGAAGCGGTAGCCCACGCCCCAGACGGTCTTGATGTCCCAGCCGTTGCCTTCCTTGCAGAGTTTGGCGCGGATACGCTTGATGTGGCTGTCCACGGCGCGCGTGTCGCCGAGGAAATCGTAGCCCCAGATGCTCTGCAACAGGTGTTCGCGGGAAAAGACCATGCCGGGGTTGTTGGCCAGCGTCCAGAGAATTTCGATCTCCTTGGGCGTGCAGGGCATGAGCTTGCCGTCGAGCTTGACGGTAAAGGCGCTCATGTCGATGTCGAGATTTTCCACCACCAGGTGCGAGGCCTTGCCCGAGTCCTTGAGTTCGTGCATGCGGCGCAGCACGGCCTTGACGCGCGCCAGCACCTCGCGGGGGCTGAAGGGCTTGGTGATGTAATCGTCCGCGCCCAGTTCCAGGCCGAGCAGCTTGTCGAATTCCTCGCCCTTGGCGGTGAGCATGATGATGGGCAGGTTCGTCTCCTTGCGGATCTCGCGGCAGACCATGAGCCCGTCCATCTTCGGCATCATGATATCCAAAAGCACGATGTCCGGCCTCGATTTGCGCACGTGATCGATGGCCTCCTGCCCGTCGTAGGCGGAGATCATCTGATAGCCTTCGCGGCGAAAATAGGTATTGAGCGACTGGTGGACGTTGATATCGTCGTCCGCCACCAGAATTCTGTATCCAGCCCGATATTCTTCCATTCGAGCGTCCTCCTTATGATAATGCGGCCATGATAACATACATATTTGGCGGTTTTGTGTCAAAATGCTGTATTGATGCGCCCGACAATGCTATTATACCATAGCAACGCCGGCGGCGCAATTTTTCCCATCATATTCTTTGCCCGCGGACGCAAAATACGCTCGACGGATGTTCAGCGGGACGTGAGGACGATGGAAAAGACATTGCAGTCTCTCAGCGGTCTGCCGGTCATTTACGCGGGGAAGCGCGTGGGCCGCGTCGCGCAGGCGGCGCTGTCTGACGACCTTCGGCGCATGGACGGCCTTTGGGTAGACGCGGGACTGGGCGGCGCACGCTTCGTGCCCTCGGAGGCGATCGAAGTGCTGGGTGCGGTCTCGGTAACGGTGGACGCGCCGGGAAAGCGGGAAAAGCTCAAAAAGCGTCCCCTCTTTCGCCGCGCGGTCACCACCGACGGCACGCGTCTGGGCGCCGTGGTGGGGGCGAAGGTGGATACGGCCACCTTTCTGGTGACGAGCCTCATCGTTTCCACTGGCTATTGGGACGATCTGATCCGCGGCCGGCTGGACGTCCGCCGTTTTGCGGCCACGCAGGACGGAGAAGTGGTCGCCGATCTGCAAACGAGGGAGGAGGAGAACGATGCGGAGCGGAACGGTCAAGGGAATGGTCGCCGGAGCCCTGTTGGGCGGCGCGGCGGCAACGCTGTTCGGCGTGATGAACTGGAGGACTGAGCGCAAGTGGTGCCTGCAGGCGCAGCGCGTGGGCGACAAGATGGCCCGCAAGGCCGGCGAGATGTTCGGCAAGTGAGAAATGGACGCGCACAGAGGATACAATGGAAGGCCGTGCTCGCCATCGCGGCGGGCGCGGCGCTGGCCGTGCTCTCCTGGCCGGTTCTCAGGGCAGTGG
>CAMMGP010000127.1 GCA_946496415.1 uncultured Clostridia bacterium
CGCGCCTGCCCGCGAAGCGCCTCTGGCGCGGGGCGGCGCGCTTCCGCGGCGGGGTCGCGGCGAAAAGTCCGCCGGGCATCGCTTCCCGCTGCGTACGCGACGAAGTTCGTAAAAGCATTTCGCAGCCCGCCCCTCCGCCTCGTTCGTCCCCTGACCGCTGCAAACGCCCTGCCTGCTTGACATTCCCACCCAGGGGGTAGAATGTCATCAAGGAAAGCGGACGGCCCGGCGCGCAGGGAACGCGCCGTTGGGCGATGGAATGCGCGGCGCTCGCCAAGGCGCGCCGGACAAACCTCCATCCAGAGAGACGGGAAAGGGGAATGGGAGATGGCGAAAAGATGGATCTGTCTGTGGGCCGCGCTGGTGCTGGCGCTGATGGGCGTCTGCCTCGGCGTCGCCGTTTGGGACGGCGCGGCATGGGCGCGCACGGGGGAGTTCCAGCTTTTGCCGGCGCTCAATGTGACGCGCTTCCGTTCCGACGGCTCGCTGGACGAGGAAGACGCGCAGGCGCTGACCGGCGCTTCCTCGTTTCTCGACGAATTGTACGAGACGGGGCATGACGAGCGCGATCCCCTGTGGAAGTTCGTCAACGTCAGCACGTGGCTGGCGCTGCTGGACCTGCCGTTTTTCTATTGCGGCTCCTGGCGTGCGCCTGCCGCGCGGGGGGAAGGTCGCGCGCGCGCTTTGCACAGGCATCGCCCTGCTGCTCGTCGCCGTCGCGCGTTTCTGCGCGCGGGGCTGCTATGGCGGCTTCATCATCGAGATGTGCTATTCCGCCGCCTTTATCGAGCCGCGCGCTCTGTTTCTTCCCATCGCCGCGCTGCTGGCGCTGACGCTCATTGCCAGGCTGTGCCGGGAGAGATGAGGCCGGCGGCGCCTGGGTCGCCTCCCGTGCTGTCATATTGTTTTTACTTGACAGAACGCCCGTCTGATGGTAAGATTAAATGGTTTGGATGCTGGAAAAAGGCGAAAGGGGGAAAAGCGCCATGCTGGAGTTGGAAAAGCTGAAAAACGCCGACAAAATCGTCGGCACGCGCCGTCTCCTCCGCGCCCTCGCCGCCGGGGAAGTGTCCGAGGCCTATCTGGCCATGGACGCCGACCTGTTCATCGCCCGGCAGGTTCGCGAGGCCTGCGAAAAGGCGGGCGTGCGCCTTGTCGAAGCAAGTTCGATGAAAGCGCTCGGCCAGGCCTGCGGCGTAGAGGTCAAGACCGCCTCCGCCGGCATCCGCAAGTAACAACGCTATTGCCTTCCAGGGTTGCGGAAGTGTATATAGAGGCAGGGACCGCCCGCAGGGCTGTCCCATGGAACCCAAACCACTCAGGAGGTGCTTCTATACCATGCCGACGATCAATCAGTTGATCCGCAAGGGTAGGGAGAAAGTTACCAGCAAGTCGAATTCGCCCATTCTGCAGAATTGCCCGCAGAAGCGCGGCGTCTGCCTGTCTGTGAAGACGCAGACCCCCAAGAAGCCGAATTCCGCGCTGCGTAAGATCGCCCGTGTTCGTCTGACGAACATGATCGAAGGTACCTGCTACATCCCCGGTATCGGCCACAACCTGCAGGAGCACTCGGTTGTGCTGATCCGCGGCGGCAAGGTGCGCGATCTGCCTGGCGTGCGCTACCACATCATTCGCGGCACTCTGGACGCCGCGGGCGTTGCCAAGCGCATGCAGGGTCGCTCCCTCTACGGCGCCAAGCGGCCCAAGAAGTAACGGGGGTACGCCCCGATCGGGTTTTTGAAAGTTACCGGCAGCCTTTGAGGCGCAGATTTGCGCGCACGCCATTTGGAACGTGGGAGCGCGCGCGAAAAAGCGCGGCGAAGGCGGTCGCGCGGGGACGCGCCAACATCCCCAAGCCCGCGCCGGTACGCCCAGCGTTTCTTTGTCGCTTACGTCTTTGATACGATTTAGGAGGGACTACAATGCCCAGACGTGGATTTATCCCGAAGCGCGAAGTGCTTCCGGATCCTGTATACGGAACCGTGGTCGTGACCAAGCTCATCAACCAGATCATGTACGACGGCAAGCGCGGCTGCGCGCAGGCCGTGTGCTACGAGGCCTTTGAACAGGTCGCGCAGAAGACCGGTCAGGAGGCCATGGAGGTCTTCAACCAGGCTATCGCCAACATCATGCCTTCCCTCGAGGTCAAGGCCCGCCGCGTCGGCGGCACCACCTATCAGGTGCCGATCGAGATCCGCCCGGAGCGCCGTCAGACGCTGGCCCTGCGCTGGCTGGTGATGTTCGCCCGCAAGCGCGGCGAGCGCAATATGTCCGACAAGCTGGCCGGCGAGATCATGGACGCCGCCAACAACACCGGCAACGCCGTCAAGCGCCGCGAGGATATGCACAAGATGGCCGAGGCCAACAAGGCTTTCGCGCATTACCGCTGGTAATTTACGGCAAACGACTTTCCTGTTTCAGCGCGCGGCTGCATGGTCGCGCGCTGAAAGCGGCTATACGGGGCATGTTAAAAGATGCACACTGCCGTCAAGGCCGTGTTAAACCCGCAACGATTCTGAAAGAAAGCGAGAAATTTTCGTGGCTAGAACGCATACCCTGGATCACGTTCGCAACATAGGCATCATGGCGCACATCGACGCCGGCAAGACCACCACCACCGAGCGCATCCTCTTCTACACGGGCAGGACGCACCGCCTCGGCGAGGTGCATGAGGGCATGGCGACCATGGACTGGATGGAGCAGGAGCAGGAGCGCGGCATCACCATCACTTCCGCCGCCACCACCTGCGAATGGCGCGGACATCAGATCAACATCATAGACACGCCCGGCCACGTTGATTTCACCGTGGAGGTCGAGCGCGCGCTGCGCGTGCTGGACGGCGCCGTGGCGGTGTTCTGTGCCAAGGGCGGCGTGGAACCCCAGTCCGAGACCGTCTGGCGGCAGGCGACGAAGTATCACGTGCCGCGGCTGGCCTATGTCAACAAGATGGACATCGTCGGCGCGGACTTTTACCGCGTGGTCTCCATGATGAAAGAGCGCCTGCAGGCCAACGCCGTGCCCATTCAGCTGCCCATCGGCGCCGAGGCCGATTTCAAGGGTCAGGTGGATCTTCTCAAGATGAAGGCCGAGATCTACACCGACGATCTGGGCAACACCATCGACGAAACGGAGATCCCCGCCGACCTCAAGGACGCCGCCGAGGAAGCCCGCGCCGCGCTTGTCGAAGCCGTGGCCGAGACCGACGACGACCTGATGGAGAAATACCTGAACGGCGAGGAACTTTCCCACGAGGAACTGATGGCCGGCATCCGCAAGGCCACCATCGCCGGCACCATGACCCCCGTCCTCTGCGGCACCAGCTACCGCAACAAGGGCGTGCAGCCGCTTCTGGACGCCATCGTCGATTTCCTGCCCTCGCCGCTGGACATCCCGCCGGTGGAAGGTACGAAGAAGAACTCCGACGAAGTCGTCACCCGCAAGGCGGACGATAAAGAGCCCTTCAGCGCCCTGGCGTTCAAGATCATGGCCGATCCCTTCGTGGGCAAGCTGGTGTTCTTCCGCGTCTATTCCGGCTCCCTGAAGTCGGGCAGCTATATCTACAACTCCACCAAGGGCAAGCGCGAGCGCATCGGCCGTATCCTGCGCATGCACGCCAACCACCGCGAGGAGATGGACGAGATCTACGCCGGCGACATCGCCGCCGCCGTGGGTCTCAAGGAGACCACTACCGGCGACACGCTCTGCGCCGAGGGCAACCCCATCATCCTCGAGAGCATGGAGTTCCCCGAGCCGGTCATCCGCGTGGCCATCGAGCCCAAGACCAAGGCCGGTCAGGACAAGATGTCTCTGGCGCTCATCCGCCTTGCCGAGGAGGACCCCACCTTCAAGACCTACACCGACGAATCCACCGGCCAGACCATCATCGCCGGCATGGGCGAGTTGCATCTGGAGATCATCGTCGACCGCCTGCTGCGCGAGTTCCGCGTCGAGGCCACGGTCGGCAAGCCGCAGGTGGCCTACAAGGAGTGCATCCGCCGCGCGGCCAAGGCCGAGGCGCGCTACGTGCGCCAGACCGGCGGCCACGGCCAGTACGCCCACTGCGTCATCGAGATCGCCCCGCGCGAGCCGGGTTCGGGCTATGAGTTCGTCAACAAGATCGTTGGCGGCGTCATCCCCAAGGAGTTCATCGCCCCCATCGATCAGGGCATCCGCGAGGCGGCTCAGAGCGGCCTGCTCTCCGGCCACGAAGTGGTGGACTTCTCCGCCACGTTGCTGGACGGCTCCTACCACGAGGTCGACTCCAGCGAAATGGCGTTCAAGATCGCCGGTTCCATGGCCTTCAAGGACGCTCTGGCCAAGGCGGACTGCGCGCTGCTCGAGCCGATGATGAAGATCGAAGTGGTCGTGCCGGACGAGTACATGGGCGACGTGCTGGGCGACATCACCGCCCGCCGCGGCCGCGTCACCGGCATGGACATGCACGCCGGGCTGCACTCCATCGACGGCCTTGTGCCGCTCTCGGAGATGTTCGGCTACGCCACCGACCTGCGCTCCAAGACGCAGGGGCGCGGCACTTATACCATGCAGTTTGCCCACTACGAAGAAGTTCCCAACAGCATTGCCGACAAGATACTCGGCAGAAAGCATTGATCTTAGGAGGTAAGAACCATGGCGAAGGCAAAATTTGAGCGCACGAAGCCGCATGTAAACATCGGCACG
>CAMMGP010000128.1 GCA_946496415.1 uncultured Clostridia bacterium
GGCGATGAGGCCGACGATGGCCAGCCACCGCTCCGCCAGCACGGCGATGAACACCAGCGTTCCGGCGTTTTCGCCCAACAGCGGAGAGATCTTTTCCAGACGCGTATTTTCCATTTCCAGCGGCATCTCGCCCGAGGCGAGGATGGCCCCCAGACGCTGCGCCGCCCGCGCGCCCTCGGCGGCGGTGGCATAGCCGGTCAGGGGGATGAAGCCCACGCCGCCGCTGGAGAGTTGCTCCGGGGTGACGGTGACGATGACCTGTCCGTCGAGGTAGACCGACAGCGTTTCGCTCGCGTCCAGCGCGGCAAGCGCCTGCGCCGCCTCGTCCGTGGGGTGGAAATCCACCGCCGGGAAGGGATTGCCGTCGGCGTCGTAAACGGTCGAAACCGCGGGCGAGGTCAGGTCCGCGCCCTCCAGCACCACGTTGCCCGCGCTGTCCAGGCATTGGAGCTGTCCCGTCGCGCCGATGGCGGTGAGGTCGCCTTCCGCGTTCGCTGCGGCGGGCGTCTCCACGCGCAAACCGTCGCCCAGATGGGCCACGGTGGCCTCGTCCAGTTCCAGAGCGTCCAGACGCGCGCGCAGCACGCTCTCCGCGCTCTCCAACAGCGCGGCGGCATCTTCCGCCGTCGCTTCCGTCGCCGCGTAGGTGGCGGACAGGCCGCCGCCCAGATCCAGCCCCGGGTCGAGGAAGTCGGCAAAGGGATAGAACCTGTATTTGCCGATCCGCAGGCTGCCGCTCAGCCCGAGAACGGCGATCAGGACGACCAGTATGAGCACAACACCCAGTTTGATACGGCTTGCGGTTCTGGATTGCATACGTCCTGCCTCCCATACGATCCAATGATTCATTATTATAAAACGCCGGATAGGCCGCAGTCAATAGATTAACGAAAAGTGACCCGATTTGGACGAATTCCCGTGGTATACTGGGCGGGAAAGGCGGTGGAAGCAGTGCGCATACGCTCCAATCCCCATACGCATACGACGTTTTCCGACGGCTGCGACGCGCCGCGTGCGCAGATCGAACGCGCCCTGGCGCTGGGTTTCCGCGCTCTGGGCTTTTCCGACCACGCCGTGCAGGACGTGGACGCGTTTACCGGCATCCCCAAAGAGCGCGAGGCGGACTACCAAAGCGAGGTGCGCGCCCTGGCAAAGGAGTACGCCGGCCGCATCCGCGTCTATCTGGGCGTGGAACTGGACAGCGAATTCGGCCTTGCCGACGCGCGAAACTACGATTATATATTGCTCAGCAACCACTATGTGCGCAAGGGCGACGCCCACGCGCTGGTGGACTGCAGCCCCCGCCGCGACCGCGTCTTTGCCGTGCGCGACGAGGCCTACGGCGGAAACGGCGAGGCCATGGCCGCGGACTACTTTCTGCACCTGGGCGCGCGCGCCCTTGAGGTGCGTCCCGCCATCCTCGGCCATTTCGACATTGTCAAGTATTTCAACGGCGAGGGCGCGCTATACGACGCGGACAGCCCTGCCGTGCGCCGCGCGCAGATGGAGGCTCTCTCGATGGTTCGGGAAAGCGGCGCGCTGCTGGAAGTCAACACCGGCGGCATGGCGCGCGGCTATGTTTCCGAACCCTACCCCTCGTGGGACATCCTGCGCCTCTGGCGCGATCTGGGCGGCGGCGTCATCCTCGGTTCGGACTGCCACGACGCGCGCCTGATGGATTTCGCCTTTGCGGACGTGCTCGCCCGTCTGCGCGCGGAGGGTTTTGGGGGTGTTTGGGAACTGGGCGGCGCAGGCGAGGAGATGTTTGTTTATCGCCGCTTTTCCGACCGCAAAGATTAACGGCGCAGCCATGACCGTAAAATCTTTATATAATTTTTAGATGACACATGGTTGTTTTTGTTATATAATAGTAATCGGTGGCAGTTGCGCTTGCTGGCGGCCCCGCGGGCGTAAAAACCGCTTCCAATACTATTTATAAGGGGGATGCGCAATGGGAACTCCTGAGATCATTTGGTCCTGTATCGCGCTGGTGATTTCGATCGCCTCATTTGTCGTGGCCGCGTACTTTTATAAGTGGGTAAAACAACTGCCCGTGGCCAACGCCCGTCTGGAAGAAGTCGGCAAGCTGATCCGTGACGGCGCCTTTACCTTCCTCAAGCGCGAGTACCGCATCCTCGGCCTGTTCGCGGCCGTGGTCATGGTGCTCATCATACTGTTCTTCCCCGAGCCCATCTGGCATGGCAACCCGGGCAAGAATATCACCATGGCCATCGTCTACCTGTTTGGCACGTCGCTCTCCGCGCTGGCTGGCTATGTGGGCATCTCCATCGCCACGCTGTCCAACGTGCGCGCGGCCACCGCGGCGCAGGAATCCATCCAGAAGTCCTTCATGGCCGGCTTCCGTGGCGGCGCCGTGATGGGCATGGCGGTGGTTGGCACGTCCCTGGCGGGCGCGGCCCTCGTCTATCTGGTCACGCAGGATCCTGAGATCGTCATGGCCTTCTCCTTCGGCGCGAGCTCGCTGGCCCTGTTTGCCAAGGCTGGCGGCGGCATCTTCACCAAGACCGCCGACATCGCCGCCGACCTCACCGGCAAGGTCGAACTCGGCATCCCCGAGGATGACCCGCGCAACCCCGCCGTCATCGCCGACAACGTGGGCGACAACGTGGGCGACGTGGCCGGCATGGGCGCCGACCTGTTCGACTCCAACGTCGCCGCCATGGCCGCGACCATCGTCATCGCCGCCGCCATCGGCCAGGTGGCCTTCATGTTCGCCATCACCTCCATGGGCCTGCTGGCTTCCATCGCCGGCGTGTTCCTCTCCCGCCTCGGCCCGAAGGGCAGCCCCTCCCGCGCGCTCAACGGCGGCACCTACATCACCTGCGGCATCTTCGCCGTGTTGACGCTGATTGCCGTTTTGATCTCCGGCTTCAATATCCTCCTGTGGGTCTGCGCCATGCTGGGCATGGTTGCCGGCGTCATCATCGGCATCACTTCGGACTTCTTTACCGGCGATGACAAAAAGCCCGTGGCCAAGGTGGCCGAGTCCTGCCAGAACGGCCCGGCCTTCACCATCCTCAACGGCTTCAGCTACGGCCTGCTCTCCTGCCTGCCGGCGCTGATCGGCATCGGCCTCACCGCCCTGATCTCCTACAAGCTGGGCGAGGCCATTGGCCCCGGCTACGCGATGATGGGTATCTCCACCGCCGCCATCGGCATGCTCTCCATCATCGGCATGATCATCTCCAACGACGCCTATGGCCCGATCGTTGACAACGCCCGCGGCGTTGCCGAAATGGCCGGCCTCGGCGACGAAGTGCTGGAGATCACCGACGAACTGGACGCCGCCGGCAACACCGCCAAGGCCATCACCAAGGGCTTCTCCATCGGCGCTGCGGGCCTGACGGTCATCTCGCTGCTCGGCGCGTTCCTGGAGTTGGTCGAGGGCGCGGGCGCGACGGTCGTGTTCGACGTGATGAACCCCATGGTCTTCTTCGGCATCCTCGTGGGCGCGGCGATCCCTGCCGTGTTCTCCGCCATGCTGATGAACGGCGTCAACCGCAACTCTCAGGTCATGGTCAAGGAGATCCATCGCCAGTTCAATTCCATCCCCGGCCTGCGTGAGGGCACCAGCCAGCCTGACTACGCCAAGTGCATCGACATCTCCACCCGCGGCGCTATCCGCGAGCTCATCCCCGCCGGCCTGTTCACCATCCTCATGACGCTGGTGGTCGGCTTCATCGGTGGCCCCGAAGCCATCGGCGGTTTCCTCGTCGGCAACATCGTTACCGGCCTCTTGCTCGCACTGCTGATGTCCAACGCCGGCGGCCTGTGGGACAACGCCAAGAAGTTCGTCGAGTCCGGCAACTTCGGCGGCAAGGGCTCTGACGCGCACAAGGCGGCCGTCATCGGCGATACCGTCGGCGACCCCTTCAAGGATACCGCGGGCCCGTCCATCAACACCCAGATCACCGTGGTTTCGCTCGTCAGCTCGCTGGCCGCGACGCTGTTCGTCCGCTTCCACCTGTTCTAAGCCTTAAAACAAACCAGGGAGAGACTGGAAAACGCCAGTCTCTCCCTTTTGTCATTTTGAAAGGAGGCCGCTCGATGCTCTCCACGCTCTACATGGCCGCCTTTGCCTTCAAGTACTGGTTCCACGATGTGCCCTTCTACCGCCTGTCCCGGGATCAAAGCGACCGCGAGCGCCATGGGGAACCGTCTGTAGTTTCGCCAAAATTTCTCCGCTTCTTGCGCCGCGTCGACAAGGTCTGTTTCGCGCTGGATACCGCCAACTTCGCCCTCTGCTGCCTGCTGTTTCTGGCAAAGTGCGTGGGCGTACTGCCGTGGTGGTAGCGTGTCAGTGGGAAAACGCCGCTCGCAGACGCGCGAGGCCCTCCGCCGCGTCGATCTCTCCGCTTAAAAACGCCTCAGAGACGGCGGAAAGCGTCTCCTGCCCTTCATCGCCAAAAGCCGAGGGAATAAGCAGGGGCAGCGAGGCGGCCGCTTCCAGCGCCGCGTAGCCGTTTTCGCCGCCATATACGTTCAGCCCCTCGATCACCGGCAGCGCGCCGCAGGTGTCGAGCGTTGCCTGCGTCTCCGCGTCCAGAAGATGCAGAAGGAACTCCTGGCACAGCGCCTGCCGCCCGGCGATGTCCTCCCGCGGCCAGTCAACGATGCCCAGCAA
>CAMMGP010000129.1 GCA_946496415.1 uncultured Clostridia bacterium
CATACTTCGTGGCCATGCCGAGAAAGGCGGACACCCACATCCAGAACACCGCGCCCGGCCCGCCCAGGGCGATGGCCCCGGCGACGCCGGCGATGTTGCCCGTGCCCACCGTGGCCGCCAACGCCGTGGTCATCGCCTGCAAAGGCGATACTTCGCCGGGCGCCACATTTTTCCGCCGGGTGAACGCGCCCAGCGTCAGGCGCAGCATGTCCCCAAAGCGGCGAAGCTGCACAAAGCGCGTACGCGCGGTAAAGACCACGCCAGCGAGCGTGAGCAAAAGCAGCATCGGCCAGCCCCAGACCACGCCAGAGAGCCATTCGTTGAATCGCAGAAGCCCCTCCACAGCGCGCCTCCTTTCCGAAACGAAAAGGGAGGCCACGTCCGGCCTCCCCTCGCGCCCTGTTTCAAAGAATGCGCGCTTTGTTCAGTTGAGAACCTTTTTGAGGAACATGCCCGTATAGCTTTCCTCGCACCGGGCGACCTCTTCCGGCGTTCCCTCGGCGATCACCGTGCCGCCGCGGTCGCCGCCCTCGGGGCCCATGTCGATGATGTAGTCCGCCGTCTTGATGACGTCGAGGTTGTGTTCGATGACCACCAGCGTGTTCCCCGCCTCGGCGAGGCGGTCGAGCACCTGGTCGAGTTTTTCCACGTCGGCCACGTGCAGGCCCGTGGTCGGCTCGTCCAGCACGTAGATGGTGCGGCCCGTGGCCTTGCGGGAAAGCTCCGTGGCCAGCTTGATGCGCTGCGCCTCGCCGCCGGAGAGCGTGGTCGAGGGCTGGCCGAGCTTGACGTAGCCGAGGCCGACATCCTGCAAAGTCTGCAATTTGGCGGCGATGCGCGGCAGCGGCGCGAAGAACTCCAGCGCCTCGTCCACGGTCATTTCCAGAACCTCGTAGATGTTTTTGCCCTTGTAGCGCACCTCCAGCGTTTCGCGGTTGTAGCGCTTGCCGCCGCAGACCTCGCAGGGCACGTAGACGTCGGAGAGGAAGTGCATCTCGATCTTGCGGATGCCGTCGCCGGAACAGGCCTCGCAGCGGCCGCCCTTGACGTTGAAGCTGAAGCGGTTGGCCTTGTAGCCGCGGGCGCGGGCGTCGTTGGTGGCGGCGAACACGTCGCGGATGAGGTCGAACACGCCGGTGTAGGTAGCGGGATTGGAGCGCGGCGTGCGGCCGATGGGCGACTGGTCGATGGCGATGATCTTGTCCAGCTGCTCCACGCCCTCGATGGTATCGTGGTCGCCGGCGCGCAGGCGCGAGCGGTTGAGCTGGCGGGAGAGGGACTTGAAGAGTATCTCGTTGACCAGAGAACTCTTGCCGCTGCCGGAAACGCCGGTGACGCAGGTCATGACGCCGAGCGGGAAGCGCACGTCGATGTTTTTCAGGTTGTGGGCGCGCGCGCCGCGCACGGTGATGTAGCCCGTAGGCTTGCGCCGCGCGGCGGGCACGGGCACCTTGCGGCGGCCGGAGAGATAGGCGCCGGTGATGGAGCGCGGGCTTTCCATGATCTCCTCCGGCGTTCCGCAGGCGACGATCTCGCCGCCGTGGATGCCCGCGCCGGGGCCGACATCGACGATGTAGTCGCTTGAGAGCATCGTCTCCTCGTCGTGCTCGACGACGATCAGCGTGTTGCCCAGATCGCGCAGGCCTTTGAGCGTCTTGAGCAGGCGGGCGTTGTCGCGCTGGTGCAGGCCGATGGAGGGCTCGTCGAGGATGTACAAAACGCCCATCAGCGAAGAGCCGATCTGCGTGGCCAGACGGATGCGCTGCGCCTCGCCGCCAGAGAGCGTGCCGGCGCTGCGCGAGAGCGTCAGGTAGTCAAGGCCCACGTCCGAGAGGAAGCGCAGGCGGGAGTCGATCTCCTTCAAGACCTGTTTCGCAATAAGCTTCTGCCGCTCGCTCAGTTCCGCGTTGGCGAGAAAGGCGCGCGCGCGGTCGATGGACATGTCCGAGACCTCGGCGATGGACTTGCCGCCCACCGTCACCGCCAGCGCCTCGCGCTTTAGGCGCTTGCCGCCGCACTCGGGGCAGGGCACGTGCGCCATGTAGCCCTCGTAGACCTGCTTCATGGCGTCGGAATGCGTCTCGCGGTAGCGGCGCTCGAGGTTGGTGACGATGCCCTCAAAGGGGGCGTTGAAAGAGCCGCCGCCATCCTCGCGCTTGTATTCGAGGTGTATCTTCTCCCCGTGTGTGCCGTAGAGCAGCTTATCGACGACATCGTCGGAAAGTTCGCACACGGGCGTATCCAGCGAAAAGCCGTACTTGTCGGCAAGGCCCTTCAAATACATCTGCGCCATGGAATCCGGCTCGGCGCTGTTCCAGCCGGAAACCTGAATGGCTCCCTGCGCAAGCGACTTGCTGCGGTCGGGGATGACCATGTTGGGATCCATCTTCAAAAGCACGCCGAGGCCGGAGCAGGTGGGACAGGCGCCGTAGGGATTGTTGAAGGAGAACATGCGCGGCGTCAGTTCCTCGATGGAGATGTTGCAGTCCGGGCAGGCGTAGTTCTGGGAAAAGAGCATGTCCTCCCCGCCGACAACGTTGACGATCACCAACCCGCCCGCCAGCTTCATCGCCGTTTCCAGCGAATCCGTGAGGCGCTGCTGTATGTCCGCTCGCACGGTGAGGCGGTCGACGACCACTTCCAGCGTGTGTTTTTTCGTCTTGGCGAGTTTGGGCGGGTCGGATATCTCATAGATTTCCCCGTCCACGCGCATGCGCACGAAGCCCTGCTTGCCCATGTCCTCGAAGAGTTTCGCGTATTCACCCTTGCGGGAGCGCACCACCGGGGCCATCACCTGTATGCGCGTGCACTCAGGCAGCGTCAATACCTGATCGACGATCTGATCGACGGTCTGCTGGCGAATCTCCTTGCCGCACACCGGGCAGTGCGGCACGCCGGCGCGCGCGTAGAGCAGGCGCAGGTAGTCGTGGATCTCCGTGACCGTGCCCACGGTCGAGCGCGGGTTTTTCGAGGTGGTCTTCTGGTCGATGGAGATGGCGGGCGAAAGACCGTCGATGGAATCCACGTCCGGCTTCTCCATCTGCCCCAGAAACTGGCGGGCGTAGGAGGAGAGCGATTCCACATAGCGCCGCTGCCCCTCGGCATAGATGGTATCGAAGGCCAGGGAACTTTTGCCGGAGCCGGAAAGGCCGGTCATGACGATGAGGCTGTCGCGCGGCAATTCTAGGCTGACGTTTTTCAGGTTATGCTCGCGCGCGCCGCGCACGATGATCTTATCGTTCCTCATTTTTTGCGCCTCCTGCGCGTAAGACGGGATTTTTCGTTGGTGGCCAGCGGCTTTTCGCCGCGCAGCGCCAGCATCTGGTCGCGCAATTTGGCGGCTTTTTCAAAATCGAGATTGCCGGCGGCGGCGAGCATCTGCTCTTCCAGGCGGTCGATGGCCATCTGCCGCTCCTCCTCGCTCATGCCGGCGGGGCCGCCGCACTCGGGCGCGCGGGAGATCTCCATCAGTTCGCGCACGGCGGCGCGCACCGTCTGCGGCGTGATGCCGTGTTCCTCGTTGTAGGCCTGCTGGATCGCGCGGCGGCGGTTCGTCTCCTGGATGGCGCGCATCATCGAATCGGTGAGGCCGTCGGCGTACATGATGACGCGGCCATCCACATTGCGCGCCGCGCGGCCGATGGTCTGTATAAGCGACGTCTCCGAGCGCAGAAAGCCCTCCTTGTCGGCGTCGAGAATGGCCACGAGCGAAACCTCGGGAAGGTCCAAGCCCTCGCGCAGCAGGTTGATGCCCACCAGCACGTCGTACTCGCCCAGCCGCAGGGAGCGGATGAGTTTGATGCGCTCCAGCGTTTCCACATCGGAGTGCAGGTATTCCACGCGCACTTCCAGTTCGCGCAGGTAGCTGGTCAGGCTTTCAGCCATGCGCTTGGTGAGCGTCGTCACCAGCACGCGGCCGCCCTCCCCTGCCACCTTGCGAATTTCACCCAGCAGGTCGTCCACCTGATTGGTGGCCGGGCGGACGATGATCTCCGGGTCGAGCAGGCCCGTGGGGCGGATGATCTGCTCCACCACCTGCTCGGCACGCTCCATCTCGTAGGGGCCGGGCGTGGCGGAGACGTAGATGGCCTGCGCGACGCGCTGCTCAAATTCATGGAACTTCAGGGGGCGATTGTCAAACGCCGCCGGCAGGCGGAAGCCGTAGTCCACCAGCGAGCGCTTGCGGGCGGCGTCGCCGTTGTACATGGCGCGTATCTGCGGGATGGTGGCGTGCGATTCGTCGATGAAGAGGATGAAGTCCTTGGGAAAGTAATCCAGCAGCGTGAACGGCGCTTCCCCGGGCGCGCGGCCGTCGAAGTAGCGGGAATAGTTTTCGATGCCGGTGCAGTAGCCGATCTCGCGCAGCATTTCGATGTCGTAGCGCGTGCGCTGTTCAAGGCGCTGCGCTTCGAGCAGTTTTCCCTCGGCCTTGAATTCGTTCAAACGATCGTTGAGGTCATTTTCAATGTTCTCGATGCAGCGCTCCAATTTGTCGCGCGAGGTGGCATAGTGGGAGGCGGGAAAGATCATCACGTGGGCGAGGTAGCGGAGCACGTGTCCGGAGACGATCTCCACCTCGGCGATGCGCTCAATCTCGTCGCCGAACAGTTCGA
>CAMMGP010000130.1 GCA_946496415.1 uncultured Clostridia bacterium
TTTGGGGAACCGGCCTCATCTTTCCCCGTCCCCCGTCCCCCAAAACGCCGCAGGCGGCAAGCCCCTGCTCGTGGACTTGCCGCCGTCTACCCGCACCGCCGCCCCATGCGGAACGAAACGAAGCAAGCCCGCCCCCTGCTCGTGGGGCGGGCTTGCGTGACCAACGCGCCAAAGGCACTGGCTGCCGGCACTGCCGGCGGCACTGGCCGGCGGCACTGCCGCCCTAGGGGGCGGAGGTGATGGTGTCGGAGATGCGCTTTTCCATGGCCTCCATGCCGTAGCGGTCAATCTCGCCCTTGTCCTTGGGACCGTGGGTGAGACAGCCCGCGCCGCCAATGCAGCCGCCCGTGCAGGCCATGCCTTCAATGAAGTTGAAGTCCTTCACGCCGCGGCTGGCCTTGAGAAGCGCCATGCGGCAGGCCTCGATGCCGTCGCAGGGCATGGCCTTGACGGTGAAATTGAGGCCCTGCTCGTAGACGGCCTCGGCCACGGCGTCGCTGACGCCGCCGCTGCGGGCAAAGATGCGGCCGTAGTAGGAGGCGTTGTCCAGAACGTCCTCCTCCAGCTGCGAAAGGTCGATGTCGCGGCTGTCGATGAGCGCCTGCAATTCCTCAAAGGTGAGCACGCAGTCCACATACGGCTTGACCGTCTCGCGCTGTATCTCCGCCTTCTTGGCCGTGCAGGGGCCGACAAAGATGATCTTGCACTCGGGATCGGACTCCTTGATGTACTTGGCGATCATCGCCATGGGCGAAAGATTGCTGGAGATGTGATCCTTGAGTTTGGGGAACTCGGTCTGCACATAGTGCACGAAGGCCGGACAGCAGGAACTGGTGAGGAAGCCCTTTTCGGCGAGTTCCTGCGCCTCGTGCCAGGCGACCATGTCCGCGCCCATGGCGGCCTCGACCACGCTGAAGAAGCCCATCTTCTTCATGGCGGTGATCACCTGGCCGACCTTGGCGTAGCGGAACTGGCTGACGATGGAGGGCGCGACCACGCCATAAACGCGCGGCCCGTCGTGCTCGGTGGCCTCGCGCAGCATGCGGATGGCGTCGAGGATGAACGACTTATCCACCGGCGCGCCGAACGGGCACATATAGACGCAGGCGCCGCAGGAGGTGCACTTCTCCTCGTCGATCTTGGCGATCTTGCGCTCGTCCATGTGGATGGCGTGAACCTTGCAGGCCACCTCGCAGGGGCGCTTGCGGCTGGAAATGGCGTTGTAGGGGCAGACGGAGGCGCAGCGGCCGCATTCGACGCACTTGGCGGGATCGATGTGCGCCTTGAGCGTGCGGTCGAAGCTGATGGCCCCGCGCGGGCAGGCGGCCTCGCAGCGGTGCGCCAGACAGCCGCGGCAGTCCTCCGTCACACGGTAGGTACTCACCGGGCACTCATCGCAGGCGATGTCGATGATCTTGATGATGTTCTTGTCGCCCTTCTCCCCGCCCATCGCCAGCTTGACGCGCTCGGCGGCGATGGCGCGCTCCTTGTAGACGCAGCAGCGCATGGTCGGCTCCGGGCCGGGCGCGATGGTCTTGGGGATGTCGAGATAGGCTTCCTGCAAGGTGTCCGCGTAGGCGTGGCGGGCGACCTCGCGCAGCACCTCGTACTTGAGTTTCTGGACGTTGGTGTCGAATATCCGCATGGCTTCCTCCCTCAGTGCTTTAGAAGTAACTCACCTTGATGCGCTTGCCCATCTTTTCCAGACACTTGGCCAGGTTCTCGATGAGCTGTATCTTGATGCCGAAGGTGATCGGCAGGTCGGGGTTCTGATGCGCCGGGTTGATGGCGCGGCCGACGAAGAAATTGATGTCCGTGGCCTTCTCAAACAGCTTCTGGGCGATCAGCGAAGCGCCGTCCTTCTTGCTGGTCCAGTCGGCGGAGGTATCCTTGCCGGCGAGGAAGTCCTCGCCCAGCTTCAGCACCTTGGAGATCGTCACCACACCCTCAGTGACCAGATCCACGCCCTGCAATTTGGAGATGGGCGGGACTTCGGGATCGAAGTAATCCAGCGTGGGAATGAGCGGCTTGCCCAGATAGCGCGAGGCGATGTTGGACGTGGTGCCGCCGCAGACGATCTTCTCGCCCTCCTTGGCAAAGAAGAGGTTCATCATCTTGATGTCGTTCTTCGGGTCCGCCGGCGGGCCGATGACCAGATTGACGCTCTGGCGCGCGCGCACGCGCACCACAGCCACAGTGGTATCGTCGCCCGGCTCGCCCTCGTAGAGGCGGTTGCACTCATCGACGATGTTGGCGGCGATGTACTTGGCTGAGTTGTCCGGATGGTAGTTGGCCTCAGCAAAGTCGATGATGTTGTCCCGCTGCCAACCGTAATTGAACTCCTTGCCCACGCCGGCGAAGGGCGCGCCATCGGACATGGCGATGAGCACATCGTTCTCCATGACCTCAAAGCGGCTCTCGTGGATCTGCTTGCCGCCCACCTCGCGGGTGGAAACGGGGTAATTGTACCTCGTGCCATCGCGCAGGACGATGACCGCGGGGTTGTCGAACTGGATCAGTTCCGCCACGCGGTTTTCGAGAATGCGGATGACGGTGAACGTGGAATAGGCCACCTGCCGCACCTTGCACACGGGCAACGTGCTGGCAATGGTGTCGATACATTCCTCGATGGGCATGCCGCCGGCCAGCATGGTGGAGATGATCTTGGAGGTCAGCGTGGAAAGTATGTTGGCTTTCACGCCGCTGCCCAGGCCGTCGGCAAGCACGAGTATGTTCTCGTTCTCCTTATCGACGATCTCCACGCGGTCGCCGCAGAGCTGCTCGCCGACATGGTTGAGCGAGATATAGCCGGTTTCCGTGCAGAGATTATTCGTCATGGCTCATCGCGTCCTTTAGCTTTGTGAGGGCGACCTTGGTCTCGGCGGTGGTCTCGCCCAGCAGCGAGGCGATCTCCTGCACCACGCGCATCTGCTTCTCGATCACCTGGTCGGTCAGTTCCACCGTGCTCTTCTTCAGTTCGCTCTGCTGCTTGCGCTCCTCCTCGCGGTCGGTGACGTCGCGCATGATGCTGATGAGGATCTTGTACTGGCGGTCATAGATGACCGTTTCATCGACAAAGAGCTTGTATTCGGGCACATAGTGGCACTTGCCGCTGAAGCCGCGGCCCTCGAGCACCACCTTGAGATAATTGGAGGGATCGAGCATGCGCACCACCGGCGCACCGACGATGTCGCCCGCGCAGGAAAGCTTGAACAGCCGGACCGCCGCCTGGTTGATCTGCTTGACGACGAGATCCTCGTCCATGACCAAAATGGCGTTGGGCGTGTTCTGGATGATCTTGTCGGAGAAGGACTCGGCCTTTTCCTTGAGGTAGGGCAGGCACATCTCGATCTCCGCCTTGCCCTGGCAGACGGCGATGGCCTTGTCGTAGCAGGTGGGATAGCCGCAGCAGCCGCAGTTGAACATCTTGTCCGGCGTGGTCTTGCCCATGCGGTTGAGCACTTCCTGAATGGCCTCGTTGCCAGGCATGACGCGCTTGAGGCCGGCGGGAGCGTAGCGGGTGCTGAGGTCGTTGGGCGCTTCGACGGCAAAGAGGTCGTCGCCTGCGTAGTTCTCCACCTTCATGGCGCCGAGCATGCGCTTTTTCTTGTGCTCGCGCATGACGGGGCCGTTGATGCAGCTGCCCTCGCAGGCGGACATTTCGATAAAGACGTGCTCGGAAGCGTCGTCGCGCAGTTCGTCGAGCACGGCGCGGATGTTGAGCATGCCGTCCACGGCGATGCGCGTGCAGTCGATATCCTTATCCAGCGTGCTCAAAATGCCGCCGGTGGTGGGATAGCGGCGGGAGGCGGGCTTTTTCTCCACGGCGTCGTGGTGGCGCACGGGCGCGACGCCCTCCTCGGCCATCCAGGCGATCAGTTCTTCAAAGGTGAGGCAGGCGTCCACGCTGGCGGACTCATCGGCCTCGCGCTTCTTGGCGATGCAGGGGCCGATGAAGACGGTGAAGGCGTCCTTGTCGCGCTTTTTCAGCACGTCGCAATGGGCGATCATCGGCGTTTTGACCGGCAGGAGGTGGCCAAGCAGATCGGGATAGTACTTCTCAATCAGCGAATTGACCGCCGGGCAGCAACTGGAGATCATCGCGCCGGAATCCTTGCGCATGAACGGCTCATAGGCGCGCGAAACCAGTTCCGCGCCCACGGCAGTCTCCTCCGCGTCGGCAAAGCCGAGTTTTTTGAGCGTATCGCGCATGTCCTCGATGGTGTCCACTTCCATGGCCACGGGGAAAGACGGGGCCACGCTGGCCACCACGCGCTTGCCCGAGCGGATGGCGTCGCGCACGGTGGGCACGTCCTCGCGGATGCGCTTGGCGTTCTGCGGGCAGGTGACGTAGCAGTTGCCGCAGAGCACGCACTCGTCGGCGATGATGTTGGCCTGACTGTTGGCAAAGCCGATGGCCTTCACCGGGCAGGCGCGGATGCAGGCATAGCAATCCTTGCAACGCGCCTCATTGAGTTTGAGGTATTCGTTCTTCATGAACACTGACCGCCTTTCGGTGGATGGGCTTGGGCAGCGGACGCAGGCACGCGGCAGCGCGTCCTCACCCGCAAGGGTCGGGCGGGAACGCGCGCG
>CAMMGP010000131.1 GCA_946496415.1 uncultured Clostridia bacterium
CTGTACGCCCACGCCGCCCTGTTTGAGCGTTTCCGGCGTCGTCGAGCGGGGGCTGCCCCCCGTCACCATGCGATAGAGCGCGTCGCAATGCGCGTCTGCTATGAACATAAACTCGCCTCCGGCGCATATACTTTTTCCGCGGCTTTGGCGCCGCGAAGTTCCGCCCGGATTATACGCCTTTCCCGCGCCGCCCGCAAGCGCGTCTTGGGGCGCAAAATTATTACATTTTTGTGAAAATCGCATCGCGCGATTCGCTTTTGCCGAAGCGCCGCCGGACGCGAAACGCCACAAAACGCCTGAAAAACGTGGAATTTCAGGAAGGAAGCGCGCCGCAAAGGCCCGCGCCATACGTGGCGTTTGTGTAAAAGGTGAATTTTTTCCGCGGCCAGGTTGCAATTTGCGCTTGCAAAAGCGCCGCAAGTCTGCTATAATACAAACAATGTTTTTCCGTTTTTATGCCGTTTCTTTGAAGCCCTTTCGGGCGCAAGCCCGTTGCAAGATAGGGAAAAAACGTTAAGGGGGATCATTCATGAAGAAACTGCTTTGCATGCTCCTGGCGCTGACGGTCGTTCTGGTCGCCTTCGCGGGCATCGCTTCCGCCGAGGAAGCCGCTACCTGGAAGATCGCCATCATGACCGGCACCACCTCCCAGGGCGAGGAAGAGTTCCGCGCCGCCGAGGCTCTCAAGGAGAAGTATCCTGACAACGTCATCACCGACACCTACCCGGACCAGTTCATGGCCGAGCAGGAGACCACCATCGCCAAGCTGACGGCGTTCGCCGCCGACCCCGACGTGAAGGCCATCGTGATGTGCCAGGCCGTGCCGGGCGCCACCCCCGCCTTCAACGCCATCCGTGAGATGGGCCGCGACGACATCCTCTTCATCGCGGGCGTGCCGCAGGAAGACCCGGCCGTCATCGCCGAGGCTGCTGACATCGTCATGTACGCCGACGAGATCAAGCAGGGCGACTCCATCATGGAGACCTGCGCCAACTGGGGCATCGACGTGTTCATCCACTACTCCTTCCCGCGCCACATGGCCATGGAGCTGATCGTCGGCCGTCATGACCTGATGGTCGAGAACGCCGCCGCTCTGGGCATCGAGTTCGTGGACGTCACCGCTCCCGACCCGACCGCTGAGGCCGGCGCCACCGCTTCCCAGCAGTTCATCCTCGAGGATGTCCCGCAGCAGCTGGCCAAGTACGAGGGCAAGAAGGTCGCCTTCTTCACCACCAACTGCGGCATGCAGGAAGCCCTGCAGACCGCCGTGCTGGATCAGCCCAACGCCTACTATCCGCAGCCCTGCTGCCCGAGCCCCTATCACGCCTTCCCGGCCACCCTGGGCCTGGAGTTCGAGATCGGCGCTGACGACGAGGCCGCCCTGCAGGCGATCGCCGCCGCTCTTGCCGAGCATGACGCCGTGGGCCGCTTCTCCACCTGGCCGCATCCGGTGAACATGGCTCTGGTCAACGTTGGCTTCGAGTATGCCAAGGCCTGGATCGAGGGCACCATCACCGAGCGCAACGACGCTGAGGCCCTGAACAACCTGTTCGCGGAGACCTACGGCGAGGGCGTTGCCACCATCGAGAACTACACCAACGCCGAAGGCACCACCTTCGACAACTACTACACCGTGATGCTCACTCCCGTGGACTTCAACGACTACCTCGTTGAGGACGCCGCGGCCTAAAGAACATTCCCGGGTAGAAAACGGCCCGCCTCTTCTTGGGGAGGCGGGCCGATTCCCCGCTTCAAGGGAGGAACACGCATTGGGCGCAGAATACGTGCTGCAAATGAAAAACATAACCAAGCGATACGGCGAGACCACCGTTCTCTCGGACGTGTCGCTGTCGGTGCGCCCCGGCGAGATCCACGCGCTGCTTGGTGAAAACGGCGCGGGAAAATCCACGCTGATGAACGTGCTGTTCGGCATGCCGGTCATCCATTCCACCGGCGGCTTCGACGGCGAAGTGCTCATAGGCGGCGAAAAGGCGAATATCCTTTCGCCCAACGACGCCATGAACGCGGGCATCGGCATGGTGCATCAGGAGTTCATGCTCCTGCCGGGCTTCACCATCACCGAGAACATCAAATTGAACCGCGAGATCACCCGGCCCAGCATCCTCAGCAAGGTGCTGCGCCTGAAGAATCTGGAAAACCTCGACATGCCCGCCATGCGTCAGGACGCCCGCAAGGCGCTGGACAGCGTGGGCATGACTCTGGACGAGAACACGCTGGTCAAGGGCCTGCCGGTCGGCTACATGCAGTTCGTCGAGATCGCCCGCGAGATCGACAAAAAGGGCATCCGTCTGCTGGTGTTTGATGAGCCGACCGCCGTTCTGACGGAGTCCGAGGCGGAAACGCTGCTCTCCGTCATGAAACAGATCGCCAAGAGCGGCATCGCCATCATCTTCATCACCCACCGTCTGGATGAAGTCATGGCCGCCGCCGACAACATCACCATCCTGCGCGACGGCAAACTGGCCGCCACCCGCGAAAAGGGCAAGACCTCTCTGGTCGAGCTTGCGGAGCTGATGATCGGACGCAAGGGCGAGGCCGTGGTCACCGCCACGCCGAAGGCGGAAAACAAAGACGCCAACATCGCCCTTTCCATAAAGAACCTTATCGTCGATATGCCCGGCGAGGACGTCAAGGGCGTGGACCTCGACGTGCGCGAAGGCGAGATCCTCGGCGTGGGCGGTTTGGCCGGTCAGGGCAAGATCGGCATCCCCAACGGCATCATGGGCCTCTATCCCGCCGCCGCCGACAAGATCGAGTTCTTTGGGCAGCCGCTGCCCCTCAACGACGCGGCCAACGCCCTGAAAAGCGGCATGGCCATGGTCTCCGAAGACCGGCGCGGCGTGGGCCTGCTCCTCGATCAGTCCATCGAGGACAACATCGCTTTCAACGCCATGCAGATCAACGGCGATTTCCTCCACAAGGTCGCCTTCATCACCACCAAGGACGGCAAGAAGGTGCGCGATCACGCCAAAAAGATGATCCGCGATCTGGACATCCGCTGCACGTCCTCCCGGCAGGCGGCGGGCACGCTCTCCGGCGGCAACCAGCAGAAGGTGTGCGTGGCCCGGGCGCTGACGATGAACCCCAAATTCCTCTTCGTCTCCGAGCCGACCCGCGGCATCGACATCGGCGCCAAGAAGCTGGTGCTGGAAACGCTGGTCAAACTCAACCGCGAACAGGGCATGACCATCGTCATGGTTTCCTCGGAATTGCAGGAGTTGCGCTCCATCAGCGACCGCATCGCCATCGTTTCCGAGGGCAAGGTGGTCGATATACTCGCGCCGGACGCCTCCGACGCGGATTTCGGCCTGGCCATGTCGGGCATCAAACCTACGAAGGGAGGCGAAGGCGCGCATGAATAGCCATTCCAAATCGCAAAGGATCGCCTTTATCGCCCTCTTGGCGGCGGCGATCGTGCTCATTGCCGGCGGCATCTTCGGCGTCGTCAACCGCACCAGCGCCTCGGGCGAGCAGATGCTCAGCGACATGCGTCTCACCGCGCTTTTGACCACGGCCGGCGAAGGCTCCAAGGAAGCCCTCGTCGAAGCCGAAGTCGAGGCCGCCCGCGAAGCGGCCCGCGCCGCTGGCGGCGGACTGTCCGAGATCAAGGAAGCCGTAGCCGCGGCGGAGGCCGCCGCCATGGAGCGCGTGGCCAACATGACCGTTGAGGTCGATCTTGATACGGTGGACACTTCCGCCCTCATTCCCGCGGTGGAAGATATGCTCGCGGCGCAGCGCGCCCTGGGCGAGCAGACCGACAAGGACGAGGCCGCCTATGCCGAGATGATGCTGGCGCAGGCCCCGGCCGAGGACGCCGCCGAGGAAGAGATTCTCGAGGAGGCTCCCGCCGACGCGGAAGCCGCCATGGACATGGATATGTCCGAGGACGAGATGATGCTCGAGGAAGAAGAGCCCGAAGTGGACATGTCCGGCTTCGTGGCGACGGAGGAAATGAACGCTCTTTCCGCCGTGGTGGATGAAAAGTTCGCCGGCCTCAGCGCCGCCCTGCAGGGCGTCTCTCCCGACCTTTCCGACGCGGCGCTGGAAACGCTGCGCCCCACCATCGAATCGCTGCTCTATCAGCGCGGCGACACCTATGAAACGCAGTACGACCGCCTCAACGCCTATGGCAACGCCGGCTTCACCTCCTGGGTGACCCGCTATGGCGACGATCTGATCACCGTGGGCGTGGCTCTGGCGCTGGTAGCGATCATGGTGTTCTTCGCCAAGCCGCTTTTGAAGGCCCTGGGCGTGCCGCGCATGATCATCACCTGCTTCTTCATGCTTTTGTGCGTGCTGGCGGTGATCTACGATCTGTCGCTGACCACGCTACTTTCCAACGCCGTGGTGCGCATGGCGATGAACAGCGTGCTGGTCTTGGCCATGCTGCCGGGCATACAGTGCGGCATCGGCCTCAACCTCGGTTTGCCGCTGGGCATTGTCGGCGGCCTCGTCGGCGGCCTGCTGTGCATCGAATTTGGCTTCTCCGGCCTGCCGGGCTTCCTCTTTGCCATCGTCGTCGGCTGCCTGATCGCGGCCTTGGTGGGCATGGCCTACGGCGTGC
>CAMMGP010000132.1 GCA_946496415.1 uncultured Clostridia bacterium
TCGGCGGCAGCGAAGCGCCCATGGCCTTGCGCACGCGGTACTGGGAAAGCTCGCCCAGAAGGCCGGTGCGGTCCTTGCCGCCGGCGATGGCGATGCCGGCCTCGCGCATGGCCGTTTCGATGAAGGGATCGAGTTCCTCGATGACGTAGAGGCGGTCCACCTTGGCGGCGAAGGCGCGGATGCGCTCAATGGGCAGCGGGTAGACCATGCCGATCTTGAAGACGCTGGCGTTGGGGAAGGCCTCGCGCACGTACTGGTAGGCCGCGCCGGAGGTGACGAAGCCGATCTCCGGGTCGCGCATCTCTTCGCGGTTGAAATCGCAAGTCTCGGTGTACTTGCGCAGATCCTCGATGTGCTTTTCCACCACCACGTGGCGCTTGACGGCCACGGCGGGCATGGAGACATACTTCTGCGCGTCCTTGACGTAGGGGCGCAGCGGCGGCTCCACGCGCTCCGATGTCTTAACGAGGCTCTGCGAATGGGCGATGCGCGTCACGGTGCGCAGCATCACCGGCGTATCGTAGGTTTCGGAAAGTTCAAAGGCGCGCTTGGTGAACGCCAGACACTCGGCGGAGTCCGCCGGCTCGAGCATCGGCAGCTTGGCGGCCTCGGCGTAGTGGCGGGAGTCCTGTTCGTTCTGGGAGGAGTGGATGGCGGGATCGTCCGCCACGCAGACCACCAGACCGGCGTTGACGCCCACATAGGCGGCGGTGAACAGCGGGTCGGCGGCCACGTTGAGGCCCACGTGCTTCATGGCGGTGAAGCTGCGCGCCCCGGCCAGCGACGCGCCCACGGCGCTTTCCAGCGCCACCTTCTCGTTGGAGGCCCACTCGGCGTAGACCTCGTCGTACCCGGCGGCGAACTCGGTGATCTCGGTCGAGGGCGTGCCGGGGTAGGAGGAAACGTAGCGGCAACCGGCCTCGTACAGCCCGCGCGCCACCGCCGCGTTCCCGATCATCAGTTCTTTCATAAGCGACCTCTCCTAACTTTGGTCTGCCGCAGGGGACGGCAGGGAAACTAATGCATATCGCGCAGATCGACGATGCGCTTGGCCTTGCCGCCGGCAAAGCGCTCGATGGTCTTGGGGCCGACGAGTTTGACCTTGGCGTCGATGCCCAGCACCACGCGCAACTTGGCGCGGATGGTGGCGGTGAGTTCTTCCAGCGCGGCGAAGCTGTTCAAAAGCGAACCGTCCACCAGTTCCACCTGCACTTCCAGCGTATCGTGGTAGCCCTCGCGGCGGATGTAGAGCATGTAGTGGGGGCTGATCTGCGGTATCTGCATGATGACGGACTCGATCTGGCTGGGGAAGACGTTGACGCCGCGAATCTTCAGCATGTCGTCCGAGCGGCCCATGACCTTCTCCATGCGCGCGTGCGTGCGGCCGCACTTGCACGGCTCGGTGGTGATCTTGGTCAGATCGCGCGTGCGGTAGCGCAAAAGCGGCATGGCCTCCTTGGTCAGCGTGGTGACGATCAGTTCGCCCTCCTCGCCCTCGTTTTTCGCTTCCAGCGTCTCCGGATCGACGATCTCGGGCAGGAAGTGGTCCTCGGCAAAGTGCAGCCCGCAGCGGTACTCGCACTCGCCGCTCACGCCCGGGCCGATCAGTTCGGACATGCCGTAGTTGTCCGTGGCGAAGAGGCCGAGGCGCTGTTCGATCTTGGCGCGCAGTTCGGTGGTGCAGCCCTCGGAGCCGAACAGGCCGATGCGCAATTTGAAATCGTCCGGCCCGTAACCCAGTTCCGCCGCCAGCTCGCCCAGATACATGGCGTAGGTGGGCGTGGCGATGAGTGTAGTGACGCCGAAGTCCTTCATCAGCATCAACTGCTTTTCCGAATTGCCGGAGGAAGCGGGCACGACCGCCGCGCCCACGCGCTCCAGGCCGTAGTGCAGCCCCAAAGCGCCGGTAAAGAGGCCGTAGCCAAAGCTGATCTGGGCGATGTCCTTTTCGGTGACGCCGGCGGCGCAGATGATGCGCGCCATCACGCCCGCCCACATGTCCAGATCGTTCTTCGTATAGCCGACCACGGTGGGCTTGCCGGTGGTGCCGGAGGAGGCGTGTATGCGCACCACCTTGTCCGTGGGCACGGCAAAGAGGCCGAAGGGATAATTGTCGCGCAGATCGGCCTTGGTGGTCGGCGGGATGAGGCGGATGTCCGCAAGGGTGCGGATATGCTCGGGCTTTAGGCCGATGGAATCAAAGCGTTGATGGTAGAAGGGTACGTTTTCGTAGCAGTAGCGCACGATGTGCTTGAGCCGCTCGAGTTTGAGCGCCTCCAGCTCGGAGCGCGGCATCGTTTCCACGCGCGGATCGAATATCACAAGGCATCGCTCCCATAATTGGTATAGGCTTATTATAGGATAGCACGTTTTGCGCCGCGATGCAAGAAAAAAGCGCAGCGCGCGGCGGATTTTGGCGCGCGCGGGGGCGAAAAAGGGCAACGCGCGGGGCGAAGCGGCAAATGATGACAAAAAAACGGCTTCTTGCCGACACGCTTGCTTTTCACAACGTTTACAGGTAAAATAGTATTTGTGATAGTATGGAGGCGAATTGTCGGAAGGGGGCGGGACGATGCTGCGGTACGCTCTCAAGCGCGTTTTTCTCGCCCTTTTGACGGTGTTCCTCGTCGCCGCCATCACATTCTTCGCCATGCACTGCATCCCCGGCGGCCCCTTCGACACGGAAAAGGCCACCGATCCCGCCACCAGGGCGGCGCTCTTGAGCCGCTTTCACTTGGACAAGAGCGTTCCCGAGCAGTTCTGGCTCTATCTGAGCGGCGCGGTGCGCGGGGATTTCGGCATCTCCCTGAAGACGGGGCGCGAGGTATCGCAAATGGTGTTTGGCGCTTTCGGCGTCTCCGCGTGGCTGGGCGCTCTTTCGCTGCTGGCGGCGCTGCCCCTGGGCATGGGGCTGGGCTGTCTGGCGGCGGTAAAACGCGGCCGGGCGGGCGACCACGCCATGCTGGCGCTGACCACGCTTTTAATGGCGACGCCGGGGTTCGTGGTGGCGACGCTGCTTTTGCTGGTGTTCTGTTTGCGCCTTGGATGGTTCGACGTCTGGTCGGCAAATGGCGGCGGCAGCGTTTTGCCCGTCGTCGCCCTGGCGCTCTACCCCATGGCCTACATCGCGCGGCTGACGCGCGCCTCGATGCTGGAGGCGCTTTCGCGCGACTATGTGCGCGCCGAGCGCGCCCGCGGACTGCGCGAGAGCGCCGTGATCTTTAAGCACGCGCTGAAAAACGCCGCGCCGCCCGTCGCCGCCTGCGTGGGGCCGATGGCGGCCTACGCGCTCACCGGCTCCATGGTGGTGGAAACTGTGTTCACCATCGGCGGCCTGGGGAGCCGCTTTGTGGAGAGCATCGGCAACCGCGACTATCCCGTGATCATGGCCGCGACCATATTGCTCGCGGCGCTCATCGCCCTGTTTTCGCTTTTGAGCGACCTCGCCTGCCGCGCGCTCGACCCGCGCGTGGAACTTTCCTAGGAGGGCGCGATGAAGGCAAAACTTGCGAAAAAGCGCTTTTTGAGCATGCAGCCGGACTTTGGGTATCTGAACGCCGGGGCGTCGCGCCGGCGTTTGGGCAATCTTCGCACGCGCCTGGGCGCGGCGATCCTGCTGCTTATTCTGCTGGCGATCTTCCTCGTCCCCGCCTTCGTGCCTTACGGCTACGCGCAGATCATCACCGTGGACGGCCAGCGCGACCGCGGCGCGAAGAACCTCGCGCCCTTTGCGTATTCCGAGATGGAACAGGAAGCCATCGCGCGCGGGGAAACCGTCTTTCCCCACATCTTCGGCACGGATGAACTGTGCCGCGACTACTTCGTGCGGGTGATGTACGGCGCGCGCGTCTCGCTGCTCACGGGCGTCTTTGCCACGCTGGTGGTGCTGGTCATCGGCGCGGTCTACGGCGCCATCGCCGGCTACGCGGGCGGACGGGCCGATCTTCTGATGATGCGCGTGGTGGATCTGATCTACGCCCTGCCGGACACGCTGATGGTGATCCTCTTTTCCGTGGTGCTGGACGGCGCGCTGATGGACGCGCTCGCCGGCACAGCGCTGGCGAAACTGGGCAGCAACCTTTTGTCCCTGTTCATCGTCTTCGGGGCGCTGTACTGGGTAGGCATGGCGCGGCTGGTGCGCGCGCGGGTGCTGTCCCTGAAAAAGGACGAATACGTGCTGGCGGCGCGGGCGCTGGGCGCGAGTCCCCTGCGCATACTGCGCAGGCATATACTGCCCGGCTGCGCGCCGGTGATCCTGACGGCGGCGGCAGCGCAGATCCCCTCGGCCATCTTCACGGAGAGTTTCCTGAGTTTTATCGGCCTGGGCGTGCAGGCGCCGATGCCCAGCCTTGGCTCGCTGGCCAACGCCGCGCGCGGGGCGCTGGGCAGCTATCCCCACAAACTGGTATTTCCGGCGGTCGTATTGTGCCTGATCGTGCTGGCCTTCAACCTCATCAGCGACGGCCTGCGCGATGTCTTCGACCCCCGCTCCGGGAGGTGATGGGCGTGATCGAACCGCTTTTGCGGGTGCGCGATTTGCGCGTGGTCTTTCCCACCGCCGCGGGAAAGGTGCGGGCGCTGG
>CAMMGP010000133.1 GCA_946496415.1 uncultured Clostridia bacterium
CCCGCCGCACCCCGGACGGCTATTACAAGATCACCGGCCGCATCAAGGACATGATCATCCGCGGCGGCGAGAACATCTACCCCAAGGAGATCGAGGAGTTCTTCTACACCCACCCGGCGGTCAAGGACGTGCAGGTGATCGGCGTGCCGGACAAGCAGTACGGCGAGGAGATCATGGCCTGCATCATCCTCAAGGAGGGCGCGACCGCCACGGAGGAGGAACTGCGCCAGTACGCGCTTTCCCGCCTTGCCAAGCACAAGTGCCCGCGCTACTTCAGCTTCGTCAAGGAATTCCCCATGAACGCTGCCGGCAAGATCCTCAAGTACAAGATGCGCGAAAACGCCGTCGAGGAACTCAGGCTCCACGAAGCGGCGAAGATCGTCACCGCCTAAGACAAAGCAACGCCCGGACGCACAGCGCCCGGGCGCCAGAGCGCTGACAAAGCCCACAAACGCAAAAATTGCTCCGATAAAATGAAAATGGGAGGCAATTTTTGCTTCCTGCGTCAGTTGCACCTGCATCCTGCGGTCACTTACGTCTATGTAAGCTCCCTTGGATGCAAGTTTGCTTCCTTGGCCTGCGGGCTTTCTCAACGCTCTGCCAGTCTGTTGACTTTGTCAACATCCTGAACGCCCGGACGCACAGCATCCGGGCGTTTTTGCATGCAAAGCGCCTCCCGTTTGGGAGGCGTCGCGTTTTTTACAGCTTGTCGGTCAGCTTCAAAAGTTCGCGGTAGATGCCGCGCGGATGCGTGTTCTGCGCCAGCGTGCCCGGCCGCCAGTTGCCCTCGACGATGGCGACCTCTTCGTTGGCCAAAAAGGCCAGATCCCAACCGATCCAGTGGCATTGGGGCAATGCGTAGGCCTTGCGCGCGGCGCGGCGCACGACGTCCAGGGCTTTATCCCAGTTGGGGATCTGGAAGCCTTTGAGCGTGGTGCCCGTCAGTGGCAGCGTGGCGATGCGGCGGAAATCCTGATTGATGCCGTCGGCGATAAACTGACCGGTCTTCCAATCCACGGCGACGGACATGCCGCCGGCTCCGAAATTGTCGACGATGCTGTCGCCCAGGCTCGAACGCGCTGTGGCGAAGAGTATGTGAACGTCGTCGCGGTCCGTATAGGTCGCCACGCGCACAGTATTGATGCAGTGGGGGTTGAGGCGATCCATCTGCGGGTGCTGTTTGAGCAATTCTTCGACCAGCGCGCCGGTACCGACCAACTCATCGTAGCAGGCGCGGGTTTTTTCGTCGTCCTCATAAGAGAAGATGTGGATGCCCTTGCCGCTGCACAAATCCGAAGGCTTGACGAGCACGCGGCCGTGTTTTTTCACGAAAGCGATGAATTCTTCCGGCGTACAGGCGCTGGGGTCGTTCCATTCGCGCTGCAGAAACTCTCCAAACAGCATGTTGAAGAGCACCTTGTTGCCGGGGATGGTGATGGCCAGGTTGACGTCGCCGACCTTCTTTGCGATGACGTCATGCCGTTTGAGGGTGAGGAAGCTGTCGCGCAGGGCGTCGTCCTTGTTGTAAAACTCAAACGCGAAATACTCGCGCACCCCGCAGCCCGTCTGTTTGCGGGCGCGCAGGTAGTCCTTCCAGGGGATATCCAGTTCCAGCGTTTTGCGGAGGCTGTCAAACTCCTGCTTTTCCCGCTTGTCCTGCTCGTGCTGCCGGTAGCGCTGCGCGCAGACATGCACCGCGTTGCGTATATCCAATTTCCTGGCCATTGGTATCCCTCCCAAACTCGTCGCGCGTCGCGCTCAGAGTTTTTCGCACAGCTGTTTCAGCTGATGGTAAATGCCGCCCTGCCCGTATTGGATCAGGTCGCAGCCCTGCTTCCAGTTGCCCTCGATGATGGCGACGCCATCCGGCGTAAAGGCCAGATCCCAACCGAGGATGCGACACTGCGGAAGTTCATAGGCGCGGCGGGAGGCCGCGCGCACGGTTTCCATCGCTTCTTCCCACATCGGGATCTGGAAACCTTTGAAGCGCACATGCGTCAAGGGGTGCTCGGAAAGGCGGACAAAGTCGTTGTTGAAAGCGTCGGCAGTGATGACGCCTGTCTTTGTGTCCACGGGGCAGGCGCATCCGCCCGCGTGCAGGCTGTCGATGCAACCGTCGGCATGGTTGCTGGTGCGTATAGCCGCAGCCAGTATGTGGACGTCGTCGGCGTCGGTATAGGTGGCGACGCGCACGGTGTTGATGACGTGGGGATTGATCCTGTCCATCTCTGGATGCTGGCGCAATACCTCTTCCACTACGTAGCCGCCGCCGTAAAGGTCCTTGTAGAGCGCGCGGGCGGAGGCTTCATCGGTGTAGCGGTATTTATAGATGCCTTGGCCGCTGCAGAAGATGGACGCCTTGACGAGTACTTCTCCCTGCTGCCGGACGAAATCGACGAAGGCTTCCGGGCTGGCGGCGGTGGGATTGATCCACTTGCGGCGCAAAAACTCTCCAAACAGCATGTTGAAGAGCACCTTGTTGCCGGGGATGGTCAGCGCCGCGTCTACGTCGCCGACCTTCTGGGCCAGGGCGTTGCGCCGCACGCGCGTAAGATAGGCGTCGCGCTCCTCGTCCGTGCGGCGGTAGAACTCATAGCCGAAGTACTCTTCCTCGTCGCAACCCGTGCGCTTGCGGGCATGCTCGAATTCGGCCACCGTCACATGGAGGCCCAGCATCTTATTGTAGCGGTCGAGCAATTCCTTGCTGCGGCCCCGCTTGATATACGCGCGATATACGTCGCGAGCCTTGAGCAGCGAGTGATGCACTTTGTCGCGAATCAATCCAAACACCTCTTGCGCCGCGGCCGATTGCAGGCGATGCCTCGCGCGGCGATGAAAATACTGGTTTCACAAATCACGCCGCTCTTTGGGGAAAGGGCGGCATGCGGTCGTTTATAAGGAGAGGCTTTAGCTGTGCGCCCAGTTATAGGCCTCGCGGATGGCTGCCTGATGATCCTCGTCCACGCGGTCGCTGCCGTGGGTGCGGCTGTTGGTCAGGTGCAGGCAGACCACGCCATCCATGTTGTTGCCGGAAACGGTGTCCGTGCCGCCGTGCGGCTCGCCATAGAGGGAAGCGGCGATGCACTTGCCCTCGGCGATGAGGATCACGGGTGTGCGCACATACGTCCATTCACCGCCCAGGCACTGACGCAGCTTTTCCGTGTCCGCCGCCGTGGCCGGCTCAATGTCCATGTGCGAAGAACCGGTGGTGTACTTGACGCGGATGGTCTCGCCGTTGCGGATGTTGAGCAGCGTGTAATAGCTGCCGCGCTGCAATACATCCACCGCGTCATACCAGTCTACCATCTCCACGCTGGCCTTGAGGGCCGCGATCGAGGAGCCGGAAGAACCGTTCTGAGAACCGCTTTCGTCCACAGAGGGACGGGTGTGGGAGAGGTAGGCGCTGGGGATATAGCCGACGATGGAACCGGTGGTGTTGCGCACCTTGCAGAAATCGCCGGAAACGCCGATGACCATCACGCCCGTGCCCATCGGCAGGGCTGCGATCACGCTGGAGGAAGTGGAAGGGGACGAATAGAGGTAGACGTTGCGGTTGGCGTAGCCGATGGAGGGCTCAAAGGCCTCCACGGGCGAACTGCTGACATAGCCCTTGTAGATATAGCCGCAACTCATGCCGTCGGCGTTGAGCACCTGATAGCACTCGCCGACCTCGCCGATGATGCGCACGGCCGTGCCCTGCGCCAGCGTCCCCAGCCAGACGGCGGAGGCGGAAGGCTGTGCGTAGACCGCCACTTCCCGCGCTGTATAGCCGGTGGTGTAGGTGGGCTGCGTGCGGCTGAGATAGGCGGCCGGTATATAGCCGCTCATCGCGCCGGAAGCGCTCTCCACATGGCAGAAACTGCCGTTTGTGCCGGTGACGAACACCTCCGTGCCCCAGGGCAGGGAGATGACCGAGCCCGAGGAGGTCGAGGGGCCGCGGTAGACCACCACGCTGCGCGTCGTATACCCGGCCACGCGGCTGGCGTATTCGTTGTCCGCGGAATTCGTCTCGAGGGGAGTGAGGTAGTTCACGTTTGTGTAGCCAACCCTGCCGTTGCGGGTGATCTTCGCCCAATTGCCGCGAACCTCCACCACGCCGACGGTGACGCCGCTATCCAAATATCCCGCGTACTGTTCCTGCGTATATACAGGGGCGTTGAACACCGGAAGATTGTCCTGGGTAACCTTTGCGCCGACCGTCGCCTGCGCGCCGCCGGCCAACACCGACACCGCCACAGCCGAGATCGCAAGCCGCCTGAGCATGCTCTTCACGCAGCCGCCTCCCTTGTGGTTTTTTCAATCGTAGTTTATTATATTGCAAAACTGTGACGATTGCAAGCCTCAAATTGGATAAATCTGCAAATCAAGAGCAATTTATCATAATCTTTTCATAAAACTCGCCAAAAAATTTCAAAATTAAGGATTGAAAGGCCTCCAACGGCTCCGGAAACACCTCTTTTTAACAAAAAACGCCGGCCGGGAAAGATCCCGGCCGGCGGGAAAGAGGGGTTGTTTTTTATAGGTCCAGCGGCGTGCCCCCGCCCCGCCAAAGCGTCCGCGCCCCCCGCCACTCCCCAAA
>CAMMGP010000134.1 GCA_946496415.1 uncultured Clostridia bacterium
ACATTTTTTTCCATTGCGCGTATGGCTTTTGTTTTGATTTTGCGTTATAATGTTATGTGTAAGTTATAGTTCTTCTATTCTTCAATATTTCAACATATAAAGGCAGGGATGGACGACATGAGAAAGAAACGGTGCATCGCCATGTTGCTCGCTGGTGGACAGGGAAGCCGGCTGGGCTTGCTCACCAAGGTGGTCGCAAAACCCGCGGTCCCCTTCGGCGGCAAGTACAGGATCATCGATTTTCCCCTCTCCAACTGCGCAAATTCCGGCATTGACGTGGTCGGCGTGCTCACGCAGTATCAGCCCCTGGAGTTGAATCGCTACATCGGCTCCGGTCAGCCGTGGGGCCTGGATCTGCTCGATGGCGGCGTGTTCGTGCTGCCGCCGTACATGAAGGCCAAGAGCGGCGAGTGGTATCGCGGCACGGCCAACGCCATTTACCAGAACGTCAGCTTCATCGAGCAGTACGATCCGGATTATGTGCTCATCCTCTCCGGCGACCACATCTATAAGATGGACTACAACAAGATGCTCGCCGCGCACATGGAGTCCGGCGCGGACATCACCATCGCCGTTCGCCCCGTGCCGTGGGAGGTCGCGCCCTCGTTCGGCATCATGAACGTGGACGAGGAAAACACCATCCTTGAATTCGAGGAAAAGCCCAAGAACCCCAAGAGCAATCTGGCCAGCATGGGCGTGTACATCTTCACCTGGTCGAGCCTCAAGCAGTATCTTGACAAGGACGCGGCCAACGCCTCTTCCAAAAATGACTTCGGCAAGAACATCATCCCCGCCATGCTGGAGGACAAGCGCTGCCTCAAGGCCTATTCCTTCCAGGGCTACTGGAAGGACGTGGGCACCATCGCCAGCCTCTGGGAAGCGAACATGGATCTTCTCAAGATCCCGCCGGAGTTCAATTTGAGCGACAGCCGCTGGCCGGTCTACGCGCGCAGCCCCGTGCTGCCGCCGCACTTCATCGGCGATGACGCTGCCGTCGAGGGCAGCATGATTGCCGAGGGCTGCGAAGTGGACGGCACGGTGAAAAACAGCGTGCTGTTCTACGGCGTGGAAATCGCCAGAGGCGCCGTCGTGGAAGACAGCGTCATCATGCCCAATACGCGCATCGAGTCCGGCGCGGTCATCCGCCGCGCCATCGTGGCGGAAAACTGCGTCGTCGGCGAAAACTGCGCGGTCGGCGCCGTTGACGGCGACATCGCCCTCGTCGGCCAGGATACCGTTCTGCCCGCCGGCTTTACCGTGGGCGCGGGCGAGCAGGTGGACGCGCAGGAAGTTGCCAAGAGGGAGGCGGACGCGAAATGAAGAACGTAATGGGCATCATCTATACCAACAAGGACGATCTCTCCCTGCGGGAACTGACTAACCAGCGCTCGGTGGCGGCGCTGCCGCTCGCGGGCCGCTATCGCGTGGTGGACTTCATCCTTTCCAGCATGGTCAATTCCGGCGTGCGCAATGTGGGCGTCATCATGCAGCGCAACTATCGCTCCCTGATGGATCATTTGGGCTCCGGCAAGGAGTGGGATCTGCACACGCGCAACAACGGCTTGTTCCTCCTGCCCCCCTTCGTGACGCAGGAAAACGGCGGCGAATACCTGGGCGTCCTGGACGCGCTGCGCGCCAATTTCGACTATCTGCGCCGCTCCAAGCAGCGCTTGGCCCTGCTCACCAACAGCAACATGGTCTTCAACATGAACTTTGAGCCCATGATCCGCCAGCATGAGCAGACCGACGCGGACATCACGCTGCTCTACACCAAGGTGCGCCGCGATATGGAATTGAGTTCCGCCGGCAAACACACGCATGCCTTCCTCAACGTGGGCAAAGATGGCCGCATCAGCGATATGGAGGTCAACCCCAACGCCGCCAACTACGACACCATGTACATGAACGTGCTGCTCATCAAGCGCACGCTGCTGATGCACCTGGTGGACGGCGCCGCCGCCCACGGCGAGCACGACATCAACCGTGAACTCATCCAGCCCGCCATCAAGTCCGGCTCTTTGAAGGTCTACGGTTACGAGTTCGAGGGCTACTACCGCCGCATCGAGACGATCAAGAGTTATTTTCGCTGCAACATGGATCTTCTGGACTACAACGTCCGTCAGGAACTGTTCAAGAAGAGCCCCGTCTTCACCAAGACGCGCGACGATGTGCCCGCCGTCTACCGCGAGGGCAACAACGTGAAAAACTCGCTCGTCGCCGACGGCTGCGTCATCGAGGGCAATGTGGAAAACTGCGTGCTCTTCCGCGGCGTCCACATCGGCCGCAACGCCTCGGTCAAGAACGCCATCATCATGCAGGACAGCGAGATCGAGGACAGCGTGGAACTGGAGAATGTCATCCTCGACAAGAATGTCACTGTTCGCGCCCACGGCCGCCTCATCGGCCAGGTGCAGTACCCGATCGTCATCGGCAAGAACGTCACTCTGTAAAGGGGGTTTCCCAACATGAAAGTCCTGTTTGCCGCAAGCGAATGCGTGCCGTTTGTCAAAACCGGCGGTCTGGCGGACGTGGTGGGCGCTCTGCCCAAGCGTCTGCGCGACCTGGGGGTCGACGTGCGCGTGATGCTGCCCATGTACTCGGCCATCGAACCCAAGTGGCGCGAGAAGATGGAACACGTGCTGTTCTTCTACGTCAACCTCGGCTGGCGCAGGCAGTATGTGGGCATTGAAAAGCTCGTCTATGAGGGGATCACCTTCTACTTCATCGACAACGAGCAGTACTTCGGCCGCAACTACATCTACGGCTACGGCGCCGACGAGGGCGAGCGCTTCGCCTACTTCTGCCGCGCCGTGCTCGAGAGCCTGCCGCTGATCGACTTCGTGCCCGACGTCATCCACTGCAACGACTGGCAGACGGGCCTCATCCCGCCGATGCTGGACATACAGTATCGCAAACTGGAGCAGTACAAGAACGTCAAGACCGTCTTTACCATCCACAACCTCAAGTATCAGGGCCTGTTCCAGATCGACGACATTGAGGAAATGGTCTCGCTGGGCGAACTGGCCTACACCGCCGACAGCCTTGAGTTCTACGGCATGTGTTCGTTCATCAAGGGCGGCATCGTCTTTGCCGACCACATCACCACCGTCAGCCCCACCTACGCGCAGGAGATACAGACCGCCTACTATGGCGAGCGCCTGGACGGCCTGCTCCGCGCCCGCGCTGGTTCGCTCACGGGCATCCTCAACGGCATCGACACCGCGGAATACGATCCGGAAACCGATCCCTCCATCGCCGTCAACTACACCGCCGATACCTTTGAAAAGAAGGCCGGCGACAAGATCGCCCTCCAGCGCCAGCTTGGTCTGCACGAGAACGCCGACGCGCCCATCATCGCCATGGTCACGCGCCTCAACTCCCAGAAGGGCCTCGACCTCGTCGAGCGCGTGCTTGCAGAGATCATGTCCACCGGCGCGCAGATGGTGGTGCTCGGCATGGGCGAGAGCAAGTACGAGGATCTGTTCAACTGGGCGCAGTGGAAGTACGCCGGCCAGCTTTCGGCCACCTTCCAGATGAACCATGAACTGTCCCACCGCATCTACGCCGGCGCGGACATGTACCTCATGCCCTCCATGTTCGAGCCCTGCGGCCTGTCGCAACTCATTTCCCTGCGCTACGGCACGTTGCCCATCGTCCGCGAAACCGGCGGCCTGCGCGATACGGTGCTTTCCTACAACGAATACACCGGCGAGGGCAACGGTTTCACCTTCCTCAACTACAACGCCCACGACATGCTCCATGTCATCGAGCGCGCCGTGAGCATCTATCACGAGAAGAAGGACGTTTGGAACATGCTCGCCCGCCGCGCAATGCAGGGCAGCTACGGCTGGGACGAGTCGGCAAAGAAGTATCTCTCCCTCTATGAGGAATTGATCGCCGCCAAGCCGGAAAAGCCGGCGCGCAAGAAGGCTGCCAAGGCTGAAGAAGGCGAAAAGAAGCCCGCCGCCCGCAAGAAGGCCGCCAAGGCCGAGGAAGGCGAGAAGAAGCCCGCCGCGCGCAAAAAGACCGCCAAGGCGGAGGAAGCCCCGGCGGAGGCCGCGGAAAAGAAGCCGGCCACCCGCCGCGCGGCTAAGCCCAAGGCCGAGGCAGGCGAAGCGGAGAAAAAGCCCGTCCGCCGCACCCGCGCCAAGAAGGCCGAGCCGGAGAACTGACCGCTCTCTGACCGGCTCAAGACCCCGTTCCCGCCCGGAACGGGGTCTGTCATGCCCGCGTCCATATTGTTTTCCAGATAGGCAGATGCTGTATTTCATCTTGCGATTTGTGGTGCACTTGTGTTATAATTGCAATGTGCAAAACCATGGCATTCCGGCCGGCTCCCGTCCGGTCGAAAGGATTTAGGAGGAAAACACATGAAGATCACTATCTGCATCGGAAGTTCCTGCCACCTGAAGGGTTCGCGCCAGATCGTCGAGGGCCTGCAGGCGCTCGTCAAGGAACATGGCCTGGAGGATAAGGTGGAGATGGGCGGCCGCTTCTGCATGGGCGACTGCCAGAACGGCGTTTGCCTGACGGTGGACGAC
>CAMMGP010000135.1 GCA_946496415.1 uncultured Clostridia bacterium
CCCCCCGCGCGCGTCGTCAAGCGCTTCATGCCCATCCTCTCGATGAGCCTGGGGGAAGGGGGCTTTGCCGAGGCCGTGGCGCGGCTGGACGATGAGGAGGAACGCATCGTCGCCTGGGCGGGACACCACTACTTCCGCGGCGAGGCCGAGCAGACGATGGAACTGGCGGCGCGCGTCTTTGCCAGCAAAAGCGCCGAGATCCGCCTTTCCGCGCGCTGGCTGCACGCCATGGCTGCCGTTGGCCTTGGCGATGCGGAGAATTGCCGCGCGGACTTTGCCGAGGTCATGCGCGAGGGCGAGAACGCCCCAGACGACGCCGCGCGCGCCCAGAGCGAGTTCATCCGCATGGTCGCAAAGATCTATTTTCACGAAGAGGACATCGACATCTCCCAACTGATGCCGCATTTTTCCCATCTCTCCAAGGGCGCGCGCTATCTCGCGCTCTATGGGCGCGCCCACGCACTCTATCTCCACAAGGAATACCATCAGGCCATTGGCGAAGTGGAGGCCGCCACGGCGCTGATGCAGCGCGCCTATCCGGTGCCCGCCATCTATCTCAACATCGTCGGCGCCATGGCCTCCAACAGTCTGGCCCGCCATGAGGACGCGCAGCGTTTTTTCGACCGCGCCTGGGAGTTGGCGTCGCCGGAAGGTTACATAGAGCCGTTCGCGGAGCACCACGGCCTGTTGCAGGGTCTGGTCGAGCGCAAACTGCGCGGCGGGCAGCCGGAACTCTATCAAAAGCTGTCGGAACTCGTCCTGCGCTTCAGCCGTGGCTGGATGAAAATCCACAATCCCACCTCCAGATTCAAAGTTACCGACGCGCTCACGCCCTACGAATTCTCCATCGCCATGCTGGCGGCAAAGGGACGCACAAATAAAGAGATCGCCGATTATATGTCCATTTCTGTCAATTCCGTGAAGACGTATTTGGCCACAATCTATCAGAAGATTGGCATTACAAAACGTTCGGATCTGAAATACTATGTAAATTATTAGCCATTTTGCCCCGAAAATGGGCGGTGACATCTTGCTTTGGCAGGCCGTATAATGTAAGTAGACGGCCTGTCTTTTTTATGCCCTTACGAGGGAAAAGGACAGGAGAACGGAGGGGTTGGGATGCGCGCATGACGGCTACGCAGGGTACGCGGCGGATACGCCGCATCGTTGCCAGCGTGTTGGTGGTGGCGATGCTCGCCGGAGCCATCGTAACCGATCAGGCGGGCCTTGGCAGCCGAAGCGAGCGCTACGCCGGTTCGCCGGCCTACGCCTATCTGACCGAGACGATGGAATGCCTGTCCTACGGTTGGTTGCACTGGATCGGCTATTGGCTGGGCGCGCAGTTCAGCGATGCAGACAGCGCCTCCGGGCAGTACCGCCGCGCCTGCGTCGCCGTCGCCCAGGGGGATTTCGCCGACGCGGAGCAGTGGCTGCAGGCCCGCATCGCCTCGGACGCAGAAGCCCCCGAAGCGGAAAGCGCGGTGCTGCGCATGCAGCTGGGCTGCGTGCGTTCCCTGGATGGCGACGCGCCTGGCGCGGCGCAGGCCGCGGGGGAAGCCGCGACGCTGGATGGTGAAAACGCGCAACTCCAGCAGCTTTCCTACCAGTTCAGTCTGGATGCGGGCGACGCGCGCGGCGCGGCCGCGGCCCTGAGCGCCTACGCGACGCTGACGCGGGACAATACGCTCTATGCGGAGATCGCCGATCTCTATCTGGAAGCGGGCGACTATGAAGACTCTGGTCTGTATTATGATCTTGCCATCGAAATAAACGGCGAAGACGACCGCCTGCTCTATATGCGCGGCACGAGCAACATGCTCCTGGGCCGCTATGCGGAGGCCATGAAAGACTTTGCCGCCAGCGCCTTTCCCGGCAGCAGCTATTCGCGCGGCGTGTGCGCCATGGCGCTTGGAGATATAAAACGGGCTGAAGTCTGTTTTGAAAGTTCTCTGGAACGTGGCGAGCAGGCAAACGACGCGCGGCTGATGTTGGCCGTATGTCATCTGGAGGACGGTGAGCCCGCAGAGGCGGAAGCGCTGCTTGAAGCGTACATGGCCGCAGGCGGCGCCTATGCGGACGTCGCCTACTATCGCGCCCACGCGCGCTCCATGCGGGAAGATTACGACGGCGCGGCGGAGGACTACGAGGCGGCCGCCGAAAACGGCCAGTTCCGGGAAGAGAGCCTGTTCTCCGCGGCCCAGTGCCGCTATTTCGCCGGCGATTATGCGAAGGCCGTTCAGGGCTTTGAACAGTGTGTGGAAGAAGAGATCGACCTCGCCCAGAGCTGGTACTATCTCGGTCTTTCCCTGCTGGCTCTGGGCGAGAACGAAGGGGCAGCCGAGGCGCTGGACAAAGCGCTCGCCGCCGGGGGAACGAACGGATGAGGAGGATGACCATGCGGACGCTGAAACGCCTTGCCGCGGCGCTGCTTTCGATGCTTTGCTGCCTGTCGCCTGCCGTTGCCGCGGCGCAGTCTCTGGCCGCGGAGCAGCAACTCAACGCCTGTTATACGCTGATGACGCTCTCGCTTTCCGAGGGCGACTTCGAGGCGGCGCTGAATTATGCCGACCAGTGCCTTGCCATGGATGAACTCCTCGACGACGCCCTGCGCGCGGATATCTACCTCAAGCAGGGCTACGCGCTCATGTATTCGCAGCGCTTCGAGGAGGCGCTGGCGGCGCTGGATACCTGCCTGACGCTCCTGCCTGGCGCGGCGGACGCCATGCTGCTGAAATTGCAGACGTACGCCGCCATGGGCGACACGCAATCCGCCAGGGCGCAGGCGGAGGCGTATCTGGAGACGTATCCAGAACAGACCGATGTCTATTCCACGCTCGGCCAGTTGCTCGCGGCCGCCGGCGACTATGCGGGCGCGGCGGAGGCCTACGCGAACTATATCGCTTCCGTGGAAGACGCGCCCGCCTCCGCCTATGAAATGCGCGGGCAGTGCCTTTTGCAGATGGGCCGCTACGAGGAGGCCGTGGCCGATCTTACGCAGGCCGTAGACCGCGGCGAGGAGCCGCAGCCGCGCACGCACTATCTGCGCGCCATCGCCCGCATGCAGCTTGGCGATAACGCCGCCGCCATCGAAGACCTCGATGTGTGCGTGGCCTATCTCGACGCCGAGGAGGCGCGCATGGCGGAGGATGCGCAGTATGCGGCCCAGATTGACGCCGACGTGCTTTTCAGCCGCTACTATCGCGGCATCGCGCACATGCAGGCGGGAGACTATGAGGCCGCCATCGCCGATTTTACGGCCTGCGTCGAAGACGGCGTCAACGCGGAAACCGCGCGTTTTTGGCGCGGGGCCTGTTTTCTGGACGTGGGCGAGTACGCCGCGGCGCTGGAAGACTTCGCCTTCTGCAGCGAGGCGGGCGTGGAGGAAGAAAGCTGCCTCTATTATACGGCGTTGTGCCACATGGGGCTGGAGGATTATGAGACGGCCGTGGAGGGCTTTACCGAGTGCCTTGCCAGGAATGTGATGAGCGAGCAGGCGCTCTACAACCGCGGCATGTGTTATTTGCAGTTGGGCGATACGGAAAAAGGCCAGGCCGATCTGGAGGCGTCCCTTTCGCAGGGGACAGCCCGGAGCGAGGCCGAATGACGCAGCCAACGGGAAACGAAAAGAAGGAAGCGATTTCAAAAACGCCTTGATATGGACGATGCGTGGGGACGCAGACTGGGGAGGCGAAAGCGATGAAGAAAAAATCGACGGCGAAAAAGTTCAGAATGCGCGTTGGCGCGGTGCTGCTCATGGTGTTTATTATGTTGATGGGCAGCTGTTTGAGCGACATGCGTTTGTCTGCTCTGGCGATGGATACGGACGAGGCGTTCGTGGAAACGCCGCAGCCCGAATCCGCGCCGCAGCCGGAACCTGCACCGCAGCCGGAGCCCGTACCGCAGCCGGAACCCGCACCGCAGTCGGAACCTGTGCCGCAGCCGGAACCTGCGCCGCAGCCGGAGCCCGCGCCGCAGCCGGAGCCTGCACCGCAGTCGGAACCTGCGCCGCAGTCGGAACCCGCACCGCAGTCGGAACCCGTACCGCAGCCGCAGCCGGAACCTGTGCCAGAGCCGGAACCGGAACCCGCGCCGCAGCCGGAGCCTGCCGCGGAAACGGAGCAGCCGGAAGAACAGACGTCCGAGGACCCCGCTGAAGATTCCAAAACCGAACCCGTAACGGGTGAACCGGAACCCGCGCCGCAGCCGCAGCCTGCCGCGGAGACGGAGCAGCCGGAAGAGCCTGCGCCCGAAGACCCCGTTGAAGGCCCCAAAACCGAACCCGCAACGGGCGAACCGGAAACGCCCGCGCCGGAACCTGCCCCGGAAACGGAGCAGCCGGAAGAGCCTGCGCCCGAAGACCCCGCCGAAGACCCTAAAACCGAATCCGTAACGGGCGAACCGGAAACGCCCGCGCCGGAACCTGCCCCGGAAACGGAGCAGCCGGAAGAGCCTGCGCCCGAAGACCCCGCCGAAGACCCTAAAACCGAATCCGTAACGGGCGAACCGGAAACGCCCGCGCCGGAAC
>CAMMGP010000136.1 GCA_946496415.1 uncultured Clostridia bacterium
CAGGGACATCGCGTGGTGCCGAAAGTGCACTACCGCACGGAGGGAGAATTCCTGCGGGCGATGGCCTTCCGCTTTGTGCTCTTCACGCTGCTCGCCGGCATCGTTGGGTATATATTTTCCAACCGCAGCGCCGCCCTCAGCGTGGGCTTTGGCTTCTGCGCGGGCGTGGCGCTGGCGCTGCTGTTCACCCTCCACGAGAGCGGCATCGTGGTCTTGGACTTCGATACGGGCGCCTGTAAGAGCGGCCTTTTGCGCCTGCTTTTTGGCCGGCGGGCCTTCTGGGGGCTCACCTTCCCCATCCTGCTGCTGGGCGTGGCGGCGCTGATGCTTTTGACGATGCTCTCCGGCTCCTCCGCCATCGCCGTGAGCCTGCTCGCCGTCGGCGCGGCCATCGCCCTCGGCGCGGCAGTGGGCACTGCCATCCGCAGGCGGCGGAAAAAATAGCGCGGAAAACGGGGCCGCCCGGCGTTTTCGCAGGCGGCCCCGTTTTTGTACAGGAGCGCCCCCATCGGCTGACGGGGGCGCTTGTTTTATGGCTCCAATTCGTGTACATCGTAGCCGGGCTTGCTGGACAGGCCCTGCTGGCGGGCGATGTTTTCCCGGTTCTTGCTCTGATAGCGCTCAAACAACTCCCGCGCGTCCATGCCGGCGGCAAGGGCGACGCTGACGGCGAAGTGGAACACGTCCACGGCCTCTTCCTTGAGGTGTTCGCGGTCGATGGGCCGCGGGTTTTTCCACCACTGGAAGTGGGCGGCGTCCAGCAGTTCGCCGGCCTCGACGATGAGGGCGAGGGCGAACTTCTGCACCCATTCGTCGTCCGTCACATCCTCGAGATGGCGCGTTTGATTGATGGAGGCGTTGAACGCCGCCTGCGCGGCAAAGAGCGCTTCCAGCTTATCCATAGAGCGGGAAGGCCTTGCACAGCTCCAAAGCGCGCGCGCGCACGTCTTCCACGGCGGCCTCGCCCTTTTCGATGATGTCGGCGATCATGTCGGCGATCTTCACCATCTCCGGCTCCTTCATGCCGCGGGTGGTGACGGCGGGGGTGCCCACGCGCAGGCCGCTGGTGACGAAGGGCGAGCGCGTCTCGCGCGGCACGGTGTTCTTGTTGGCGGTGATGTTGGCCTCGCCCAGCAGGCGCTCCAACTCCTTGCCGGTCATCTCGGTATCGACCAGGTCAATGAGCATCAGGTGGTTGTCCGTGCCGCCGGAGACGAGGCGCACGCCGCGCTTTATAAGCTGCTCGGCCATGGCGGCGGCGTTCAAAACGATCTGGTGCTGGTAGGCGGCGAAGTCCTCGCCCATGGCCTCCTTGAAGCAGATGGCCTTGGCGGCGATGACGTGCTCCAGCGGGCCGCCCTGCGTGCCGGGGAAGATGGCCTTGTCGATGGCCTTGGCGTATTGCTCGCGGCAGAGGATGAGGCCGCCGCGGGGGCCGCGCAGCGTCTTGTGGGTGGTGGTGGTGACCACGTCGGCATAGGGCACGGGGCTCATGTGCTCGCCCGCAGCCACGAGGCCGGCGATGTGGGCCATGTCCACCATCAGCATCGCGCCCACTTCATCGGCGATCTGGCGGAACTTGGCAAAGTCGATGGCGCGGGCGTAGGCGCTGGCGCCGGCGACGATCAATTTCGGCTTGTGCTCGAGGGCGAGGCGGCGCACCTCGTCGTAGTCGATGCGCTCGGTCTTTTCATCGAGGTTGTAGGCCACGAAGTGGAAGTACTTGCCGGAGAGGTTGACGGGGCTGCCGTGGGTAAGGTGGCCGCCGTTGGAAAGGCTCATGCCCAGCACGGTGTCGCCCGGCTCTAGCAGGGCAAAGTACACGGCAGTGTTGGCCTGCGCGCCGGAATGGGGCTGCACGTTGGCGTGGTCGGCGCCAAAGAGTTTCTTGGCGCGCTCGCGGGCCAGATCCTCGACCTCATCGACGAACTGACAGCCGCCATAGTAGCGCTTGCCGGGATAGCCCTCGGCGTACTTGTTCGTCAGATGCGAACCCATCGCCTCCATGACGGCGGGGCTGACGAAGTTTTCCGAAGCGATCAGTTCAATGTGCGTCTGCTGACGCTCCAGTTCGCGCTGCATGGCGGCATAAATTTCCGGGTCGGACTGCTTGACGGCAGGGTATTCCAGCATGGCTTGCGCCTCCTTGTGATTCGTTTTCTCCATATTACGCGATGAAGCGGGCACAAGACAAGCGCGACCATGTTAAGTCGCGCCTGTTTTGCGGACATTTGTCGTTATCTCGCGGAAAATGTTCATTTTTTACCGCTTCGTCAGTCGTCGCGGCGGGAGCCGGCGATGGCCAGCAGGCGCAAAAGCTGCATGATGGCCATGAAGGCGCTGGCCACGTAGGTCATGGCCGCGGCGGACAGCACCTTTCTCGCGCCGCGCATCTCCTCGCCGGGCTGGAGGTAGCCGTTTGTCTCCAGCGCCGCGAGAGCGCGTTTGGAGGCGTTGAACTCTACCGGCAGCGTGATGAGGGCGAAGAGCACCGCCAGCGCGAACAGGGCGATGCCCGCGTAGAGCAGCGGTTCCCAGGAGAAGATCAGGCCGACGAGGAACAGCGGCCAGGAGAGGTTGGAGCCGATATTGACCACCGGCACCGCCGCCGTGCGCAGCATCAGGGGCGCGTAGCCGTCGCGGTGCTGGAGCACATGCCCGGCCTCGTGCGCCGCCACGCCCAGCGCCGCCACGGAAGTGGAGTTGGCCGTGGAGTCCGAGAGGCGCAGCACCATGTTCTTCGGGTCGTAGTGGTCGGTGAGGTTGCCGCGCGTGCGCTCGACGGAGACGTCGTAGACGCCCTCGGCGTGCAGAAGCTGTTCGGCCATCTGCGTGGCGGTCATGCCCGAGGAAGCGCGCACCTTGCTGAAGCGGCTGAACGTGCTGGAAACGCGAAACTGCGCCCACATGGAGAGGATCAGCGCCGGGATCAGCAGTATATATGTCCAGTCATAGAAAAAAGGCCAGTACATGGTTTTCCTCCTTGCGGGGGAGTTTCCCCCATGTTCTTATTGTACCACAGCGCGGAGGGTTTGGAAACAGCTCGCGGCCAAAAACCGCGTTTGCGAGGGCAAAATGTCGCCGCGAGGGCGCGAACGCCTTGACGCGGGTGGACGAAGATGGTATGCTGAAAGCAGCGGGCACGCGGTATGTGTGGCCCGGGAGGGGGAACGCTTATGCGCAAAGCGCTGATCGGGCTGGGCGCCATCGTGGGCGCGCTGTTGGTGTTGCTATTGGCTTACGCGGCCTATGTGCTTCTGAACATGCAGCGCATCGAGGACGATCTGCCGCTGGACGTTGCGCAGAACGCCGCGGAGACCGTGGAAACGGGGCGGGAATACACGCTGCTTACGTGGAACCTCGGCTTTGGCGCCTATTCCGACGATTTCAGCTTCTTCATGGACGGCGGCGAGCACGCCCGCGCCCTTTCCAAAGCGGCGGTGGAGGAAAACATCTCCGCCATGGCCGCGCGCGTGCGCGAACTGGACCCCGACTTCGCGCTTTTGCAGGAAGTGGACGTGGACGCCGACCGCAGTTGGCACGTCGATGAGCGCGCCATGCTGGTAGAAGCGTTCCCGGAGATGTCAAACAGCTTCGCCGTCAATTACGATTCGCCCTACCTCTTTTATCCCTTCCACGAGCCCATCGGCCGCTCCCTGTCCGGCATTCTCACGCTGACGGGGGCGCGCGTGGATAAAGCCGTGCGCCGCAGCCTGCCGCTGGAAAGCGGCCTTACGCGGCTTACCGACCTCGACCGCTGCTACACCGTCAGCCGCCTGCCGCTCGCAAACGGGGCGACGCTATGTCTGTACAACGTGCACCTCTCCGCCTACACCCGCGACGGCAGCATCTCCACCGAACAGGCGCGGCTGCTGCTTGCCGACATGGCGGCGGAATACGCGCAGGGCAACTACGCGCTGGCTGGGGGCGATTTCAACAAGGACCTGCCCGGCGATTCCGGCGCGGACTACGCCTGGGCGCAGCCCTTCCCCACCGAGCTTTTGCCCGAGGGCATCGCGCTTTACGCCCCGGAAAACGCCCGCACCAGCCGCTACGCCTGCGAGCCCTACGACCCCGCCACCGCCGTGACCATCACGCTGGACGGCTTTCTGGCCTCGGAAAACATCGAAGTGCTTTCCTGCGAGGCCATCGAGGAGGGCTTCGCTCATTCCGACCACGAGCCGGCGGTGCTGAGATTTAAGTTGGCGGAGGGGTAAGGGGGAGAACGCCGAAAGGAGGCAGCCCCCGCGCATGGTGGGGCGGGCATGCCTTCCCGCGAGGCCAGGCCTTGGCCTGAAGAGCTATCCGATGTAGACATAGATGTGCCCATCGAAACGCTTTTCCACCCGGGGATGAGCGATAAGGAAAAACTGGACATCGCCGCCGCGCGCGTGTTCAAGCGCTGGCGCGGTGCTTTTGAAGAATTGGCCAAGTGACACAAACGCCTTCCCGCAGGCAACGGAAAGGCGTTTGTTCTACAAAGCCCGCCGCCGCCGTACTCGCGGCCGCGGGCTTTT
>CAMMGP010000137.1 GCA_946496415.1 uncultured Clostridia bacterium
TCGTTCTAAGCGACGGGCGCTTTGTCAACAAAAACCGCCTCATCGCCCTCACCGCGGCGATGCTGCTCTCCCACACGCCGGGGCTGACCATCGTCACCGATTCGGTGACCAGCACGGGGCTTACGCGCTTCATCGCCGAATGGGGCGGCACGCACTACCGCTTCAAGCGCGGCTATCGCGCGGTGATCGACGAGGCCATGCGCCTAAACGGCGAGGGTATCGACTGCCCGCTCGCCATCGAAACAAGCGGCCACGCCGCCTTCCGCGACAACCACTTCCTCGACGACGGCATGTATCTTGCGACCATGCTCATCTGCGAGGCGATGGACCTAAAGCGCGAGGGCAAGACGCTCTATTCGCTGCTGGACGGCCTGCAGGAGCCGGTGGAATCCATGGAACTGCGCCTTGGCATCCGCGCGGACGATCCGCGCGAGGCCGCGCAGGAGATGATCGAACTGATCCTCTCCCACACGCTGGACGATCCCTCCTGGCGGCTGGCCCCGGACAACCGCGAGGGCGTGCGCATCGTCTTTGACTTTGGCGGCGAGGTGGAAAGCGCCTGGTTCCAGCTGCGCCTGAGCGTGCACGATCCGGTGATGGCGCTGAATCTGGAAAGCGACGTGCCCGGCGGCGTGCAGTGGATGCTGGAAAAGCTCGCAAAACTGTTGGGCGACGATCTGGAAGTGGATCTCGGCCCGCTGCGCGCCGTGCTGAAGGAAACGGCAAAATAAATTCTTGTAACATTCTTGCAAAACCGCGCCCAAAGCGGCGCGGATATGGTACAATAGAGGCACTACGAGGTTTTTCGTACCACAACGACCAAGATAAAGGAGATGCTCGCCATGAACAAGGAACAGATGGTCGTCAACGCCATCCGCATTCTCAGCGCCGAGGCCGTACAGAAGGCCAAGTCCGGCCACCCCGGCATGCCGATGGGCGCGGCCGCCATGGCCTACGCCGTGTGGGGCCGCGAGATGACCCACAACCCCGCTGACCCCAAGTTCGTCAACCGCGACCGCTTCGTGCTTTCCTCCGGCCACGGCTCGATGCTGATCTACTCGCTTCTGCACCTGTTCGGCTACGGCCTGACCATCGACGACCTCAAGGCCTTCCGTCAGTTCGGCTCCAAGACCCCCGGCCATCCCGAGTACAAGCACACCGTGGGCGTTGAGACCACCACCGGCCCCCTGGGCCAGGGCATCGCCAACGCCGTGGGCATGGCCATGGCGGAAAAGCACCTGGCGGCCAAGTTCAACCGCGAGGGCTTCAACGTGGTCGACCACTACACCTACTGCATCCTCGGCGACGGCTGCATGATGGAGGGCATCTCCCACGAGGCCTGCTCCCTGGCCGGCACCTTGAAGCTCAACAAACTCATCGCCCTGTATGATGACAACGAGATCTCCATCGAGGGCAACACCGACATCGCTTTCCGCGAGGACGTGCCCGCCCGCTTCCGCGCCTATGGCTGGAACGTCATCGACGTCAAGAACGGCAACTGCTTCGAGGAAGTGGACGCCGCCATCCGTCTGGCCAAGGATTCGGACAAGCCCAACCTCATCGTCTGCCACACCGCCATCGGCTACGGCTCTCCCAAGGCCGGCCAGGCCAGCGCGCACGGCGAACCTCTGGGCGAGGAGAACCTCGAGGCGACCAAGAAGAACCTCGGCTGGCCCGAGGGCGAACCCTTCTCCGTGCCCGCCTGCGTCTACGAGCAGACCGGCGAGGCCGCCCGCCGCGGCGCGGAAGCGCAGAAGGAATGGAACGAACTGTTTGCCAAGTACGCCAAGAAGTATCCCGAACTGAAGAAGGAATGGGACGTGTGGTTCTCTGACGAGATCCCGGTCGACCTTCTCAACGACAAGGACTTCTGGGCCTTCGAGGGCAAGAGCGCGACCCGCAATTCCTCCGGCGTCGTCCTCAACCGCCTGGCCGAGCGCGTGCCCAACCTCTTTGGCGGCTCCGCCGACCTCGCGCCCTCCAACAAGAGCAACATGAAGGGCAAGGGCGATTTCTCCGCCGAGACGCCCGAGGGCAACAACATCCACTTCGGCGTGCGCGAACACGCCATGGCGGCCATCTGCAACGGCATCCGCCTGCACGGCGGCCTGCGCCCCTACTGCGCCACCTTCTTCGTGTTCAGCGATTACATGAAGAACGCCATGCGCATGTCGGCTATCATGGGCCTGAACGTGCCCTACATCCTCACGCACGACTCCATCGGCGTCGGCGAGGACGGCCCCACCCATCAGCCCATCGAGCAGCTGGCCGGCCTGCGCGCCATGCCGGGCCTGACCGTGTTCCGCCCCGCCGACAGCAAGGAAGTGGCCGCGGGCTGGGTCGCCGCCATGACCGGCGATGCCCCGGTGGCGCTGGTGCTCACCCGTCAGGATCTGCCCCTCTACGAAAAGAGCGGCGCGGACGCCCTCAAGGGCGGCTACGTCCTCTCCGACTGCGAAGGCACGCCCGACGTGCTGCTCATGGCCAGCGGTTCCGAAGTGGAACAGTGCATGGGCGCGCAGGAGCTGCTCAAGGCCGAAGGCGTCAAGGCGCGCGTGATCTCCATGCCGTCCTTTGAACTGTTCGAGGCCCAGTCCGACGAGTACAAGGAGAGCGTCATGCCCTCGAACGTGCGCGCGCGCGTGGCCGTCGAGGCTGCCGCCACCTTCGGCTGGCACAAGTACGTGGGCCTGGACGGCGCGGTGATCGGTCTGGATCACTTCGGCGCTTCCGCCCCCTACAAGCTCCTCTTCCAGGAGTTCGGCTTCACTGCCGAGAACGTGGCTGCGACCGCCAAGAAGGTCATCGGCTGAGTTTCGCTCCGGCAGGACTGACGCTGACACGCTCCTCCCTGCATGTCGCGGGGAGGAGCTTTTGTGATGTAACAGCTTAAAAACGACAATAAGAGGGGGAAACGACTGTGAAAAAGGGACTGCTCCTGCTCATCATCCTCGCCGTGGCGCTCTCCTTGAGCGCCTGCGGCTGCAAACACGAAAACACCGAAGTGCAGGGCGCAGTGGAGGCCACCTGCACGCAGGAAGGCTACACCGGCGACACTGTGTGCCTCGATTGCGAAAAGACGGTCAAGGAAGGCGAAGCCATTCCCATGCTGGCCCACACCGAGACGGTGGAGGACGCTATGGATGCCACCTGCACGCTCGACGGCTACACCGGCGACACCGTGTGCTCCGTGTGCGGCGCGGTGCTTTCCGAGGGCGAGATCATCCCCGCCACCGGCCACGGCGCGACCGAGCTGGTGAATGACCGCGAGCCGACCTGCGAGCGCGAGGGCTACACCGGCGACGAACTCTGCACGGTCTGCAACACCTACGTCAGCGTCGGCGAGCCGATTGAAAAGCTGCCCCACACGCCCGGCGAGCCGCAGAACGCGGTGGAAGCCACCTGCACGCAGGAGGGCTACACCGGCAATATCTACTGCGCGGTCTGCGGCGAGTGGCTGGAAAACGGCGAGGACATCCCCCGCGTCCCCCACACGCTGGAAAACGTGACCGGCGCGCGCGAGGCTTCCTGCACCCGCGAGGGCTACACCGGCACGGGCACCTGCTCGGTCTGCGGCGAAGTGGTGGAGGGCGAGTTCAGCCCCCGCCTTGAGCACACGATGGTGGACGGCGTTTGCTCCGTGTGCGGCTGGGAAGAGCCCGGCCTCTACGTGGACGGCGAACTGGAAATGACCTGGGACGAGTTGGTCGAGGGCGGATACATTGAACTTGGCGACGACGGCGCGACCCTCTCTGGCGTACACGAGGGGCTTTACGGCCGCCTGGTGGTCAGCGAGGACATCACCGCCTACGGCAACGTCGCCTTCAACGGCTCGCAGCTTGAGGAAATCTGGTCGCCCTGCACCGTCCCAGAAACCAACGGCGCGTTCGGCGGCGCGCGGGAACTCAAAACCGTGCGCTTCTTCGGCGACCTGCAGGAGATGAACTACGCCTGCTTCCGCGGCTGTGAAAAGCTGGAGAGCGTCGTCATCCCCGACAGCGTGCGCACTATCCCCGATCAGTGCTTCTCGGGCTGCGCGGCCCTTACCTCGGTGACGCTGCCCGCCAACTTGGAGGTCATCGACACGGACGCCTTCTCCGGCACGGCGGCGCTTGCGCATCTCGACTTCCCCGAAACCCTCACGCAGATCGGCGGCGGCGCCTTCTCCGGCAGCGGCCTTGTCGAGGTAGTGCTGCCCGCGAGCGTGGAGGAGATCGGCATGAATGCCTTCAGAAACTGTCCGTCCCTGACGCGCCTCGACCTTTCCCAGACGGCCGTTACCTCCATGTACGACCCCTGCAGCGACCTGCCCGCGCTGACGGAGCTGCTTCTGCCCCACGGCCTTGAATCCGGCGACGGCGTGCTGCCCTATGTCGCGCAGGTGGAGGCGCTGACCATCCCCGAGGGCGTGACCGAATTCTCCATCGGCGGCAATTCCTCCTTCTACCCCAACGAGGCGCTCAAGAGCGTCGTCTGGCCGGTGAGCCTGAAGGACGCCTCGGGCTTCGACGC
>CAMMGP010000138.1 GCA_946496415.1 uncultured Clostridia bacterium
CCTGGAACCGTACTATCTGCGCGCGCCGCAGGCCGAGCGCGAGCGCGCCGCGCGGCTTAAAAGGGAGGCGGGCGCGTGACGGAGATATCGCTGATGCGCGTGGAGGACGTCGAGGCCGTGCACGCCATTGAGGAAGCCTGCTTCGCCATCCCCTGGTCGCGCGAATCCTTTTTGCGCGAGGTGACGGAGAATCAGTGCGCGCGCTATCTGGTCATACGCGAGGACGGCGAATGCGTGGCCTACGCGGGCATGTGGTTTGTGCTCGACGAGGCGCACGTCACCAACATCGCCGTGCGTCCCGACCGCCGCGGCCTGGGCTACGGCAAGGCCATCACCAAAGCGCTGGTGCAGCTGGCGGCGGACAGCGGCATGACGTGGATGACGCTGGAGTGCCGCCGCTCAAATCTCGTGGCGCAGTCCATCTACCGCAAACTCGGATTTGTCGACGTGGGCTTTCGCAAGCGCTATTACGCCGACAACAACGAGGACGCGCTGCTCATGGCGCTGGAAAAACTGCCCGAGGCGCACCCGGAAAACGACCCCTACCTGCGCAAGGAGTAAGAAAAGGGAACGGCGGTTTTACCCGCCGGCGCTGGACATTTTTCCCAAACTGCGCTACAATGTTGTTTGGAGGCATGGATGTTTTTTGACAACGCGGGCGTAAAGCTGTATTATGAGAAGTCGGGAAGCGGCGCGCCGCTGCTGCTTTTGCATGGCTGGGGCGGCAGGGCGGACAGCTTTTTGCCGGTAACGCGCGATTTTTCCGCAGCGCGCACCGTCTACGCCGTCGATTTTCCCGGCCACGGCAACAGCCCGGAACCGCCCGCGCCCTGGTCGGTGACGGAATATATGGAACTGATCTGGGCGTTCATCCGTCGAATGGATATATCTGGCTGCGATATCATCGCCCATTCCTTCGGCGGCCGCGTGGCGCTGCTGCTCGCCGCCGAGCATCCCGAAGCCGTGCGCCGCATGGTGCTCACCGGCTGCGCGGGCATCAAGCCCCCCGCCAGCGGCAAAAAGACGTTGCGCACCCGCGCCTACAAGGTCTTGCGCGCGCTTGCCGACAACGGCCTTACCCGCCGCCTGATGGGAAAACGCGTCGATGCCTGGCGCGAAAAGCTGGTGCAGAAGTTCGGCTCTGCCGATTACCGGGCGCTTTCGCCGACTATGCGTCCCACCTTCAATCGCGTCATCGCCCAGGACCTGCGCGGCGTGCTTCCCGGGATAAAAGCCTCCACGCTGCTCATCTGGGGCGCGGAGGACAGGGATACGCCCCTGTGGATGGGCGAGGTCATGGCAAAGGAGATTCCCGACGCGGCGCTCGTGCGTCTGGAGGGCTGCGGCCATTTCGCGTATCTTGAAAAGTACGCGGACTTCCGGGCCATCGCCTGGAAATTCCTCATCGGATAGGAGTTATGTGTAGCTTATGCCGTTTACGCTGATCCGCATCGTGCTGGTGGCCGCCTGCTGCGCGGTCGCCTGCCGGCACTTCGTCCACATGCTGCAGCTGGAGAGCTATCAGCTCCCCGGCTATCGCCGCTGGATGAGCCGTAACCGCGACCGGCTTTTGAAAAATTGCGTGCTGGTAGGTCTGGTCGGAACGATCCTGAGTTGGTATCTGCCGGTGTTCTTTTCGCTGTTCATCACGGAGCGCGCGCGCCGCGAGAGCGTGGCCAACTGGGTGATGCTGGCCCTGTTCCTGGCGGTCACGGTGGCGCTGGCGGTGCTCGATTTGCGCGCGCCGGCGAAAAAGCCGCTGGTGTTCACGCGCCGCGTGCGCCGGCTCTACGGCTTCATCGTGCTTTTGTGTCTGGCCGGCTCGGCGCTTTTGTCGCTGATCTCCCTGCCGCCGTATCTGCTTTACGCCGGCAACTGCTATATCGTCATGGGCGCGGCGGCGCTGGCGCAGCCCTTGGAGAACCACATCAACGGGCAGTTCTTCGAGCGGGCGCGCAAAAAGCTGGAAGACAGGCCGGATCTGATCAAGATCGGCATCACCGGCAGCTATGGCAAGACCTCTACCAAGTTCGTCCTGCGCGACATACTCTCGCAGAAATACCGCGTGCTGGCCACGCCCGCCAGTTTCAACACCCCCATGGGGCTCTCGCGCGTCATCAATGAGCAACTCAAGCCTGAACACCAGATCTTCATCGCCGAGATGGGCGCGCGCCACGTGGGCGACATCAAGGAACTGTGCGAGTTGGTGCATCCCAAGTACGGCCTGCTCACCAGCGTCGGCCCCCAGCATTTGGAAACGTTCGGCTCCATTGAGAACATCGCCGGCACCAAGTACGAGCTCATCGAGGCTCTGCCCAAGGATGGCATCGCCTTTTTCTCCTCGGACGGCAGCTATGTGGATCGCCTCTTTGCCAAGTGCGAGCGGGAAAAGTACCGCGTGGGCTTCAATCCCGACCGCCAACCCTACATGCTGGCCACGGATATCGAGGTCAGCCCGCAGGGCAGCCGCTTCACCCTCAAGTGCGCCGACGGCGAATCGCTGCGTTGCCGCACGAGGCTGCTTGGCAAGCACAACATTCAAAACATCGCCCTCTGCGCGGCCGTGGCCCGCAAATTGGGCCTGACCATGGAGGAGATCGCCCGCGGCGTGCGCATCATCGAGCCCATCGAGCATCGCCTGCAGTTGATCCCCGGAGCCATGACCGTCATCGACGACGCCTTTAACTCCAATCCCGCCGGTTCGCAGGAGGCGCTCAACGTGCTCTCCGGCTTCCCCGGGCGCCGCATCATCATCACGCCCGGCATGGTGGAGCAGGGCGCGAAGGAAGACGAACTCAACTATGCCTTCGGCACGCAGATGGTCAACTGCGTGGACGTGGCGATACTCGTCGGCCCCAAGCACACCAAGCCCATTTTGCAGGGCCTGGTCGATTCCGGCTTTGCCCGCGACGATATACACGTCGTTTCGGGGTTGGACGAGGCCAGCGCGCTTCTGCGCGTCATCGGCAAGCCGGGGGATACGGTGCTCTTTGAAAACGATCTTCCCGACAATTATACCGAATAGGAACAGGGGAGGAAAGGCTTATGTACAATATCGGCGTGATCTATGGCAGCCGCACCTGCGAACACGATGTCTCCATCATCTCTGCCCTGCAGGCGGCGCAGGCGCTCGATAAGAAAAAGTATAATGTCACTTATATCTATATCGGCCGCGAAGGCACATGGTACACGGGCGAAGCGCTCGCCGACGTTAAATTTTATGAGCACTTTGACCCGGAAAAGGTCACGCGCGTGCTTCCTGCCGGCGAAAACAGCAAATTGGTGCTCTATCATCTGCCGGAAAAGAAGAAGTTCTTTGGCGGCGTAGCCGCGGAGCGCGTGGCGGTGCTGGACGTGGTCATGCCCGTCCTCCACGGCCTCAACGGCGAGGATGGCACGTTGCAGGGCATGCTGGAGTTGTTCGACGTGCCCTACACCTCGGCGGGCGTGATGGGCTCCGCCGTGGGCATGGACAAGATCACCATGAAGCTGCTGTTCAAGGGCTGCGGCTTCCCCGTGGTTGAGGGCGTGTGGTTCGACCGCGGCCGCTGGAGCCGCGAGCGCGACGGCGTCATGGACGAGTGCGAGGACAAACTGGGCTTCCCGCTGATCGTCAAGCCCGCCAACCTCGGCTCCTCCATCGGCATCAACATCGCCCACGACCGCAACCAACTCGAGGACGCCATCGAGACTGCCGCGGCCTACGATCACCGCATCCTCGTGGAAAAGGCCGTTACGCCGCTGCGCGAGGTCAACTGCTCCGTGCTTGGGTACGGCGACCATGTCGAGACTTCGGAATTGGAGATGCCGGTAACGCAGGAGGAGTTCCTCACCTTTGAGGGCAAGTATACGCGCAACGCCAAGGGCGCGGGCGGCATGGCCTCGCAGGTGCGCCTCATCCCTGCGCCAATCAGCGAACAGGCCGCCCAGACCGTGCGCGACCTCGCTGTGCGCGCCTTCCGCGCCATGGACTTGAAGGGTGTGGTGCGCATCGACTTCATCCTCGACAAGGACGAAAATGTCTTCATCAACGAGGCCAACACCATCCCCGGCTCTCTGGCCTTCTATCTCTGGGAGCCGAAGGGCATCCCCTTCGTTGCGCTGGTGGACGGCATGGTGGAATGCGCGTTCAGCGCCTGGGCCGACCGCAAGGCGTCTGTGTTTTCCCACGATTCCACGCTGCTTGCCAATATCGTGCACGGCAGCAAGGGCGCGAAGGGCAAGTTGAACCGCTGAGGAGGACGCCATGACAAGGCTTTGGGTGCGATTGATCAAAAAGCACCGCATCGAACGCCAGATGACGGTGGAATGTGCTTTCGATGGCGCGCGCGAGGCGCTGGACGAGGCCTGCCACGCGCTGGACGTGCCGCGGCCCATCTGGCTGCCCAAGAACGAGCGGGAATTTGCCTCCTTCCGCATGACCGCGTTCACGCAGGATCACTTCGTGGAGGAGATACACTTTGAGCGCATGGAGATCGAGTTTATC
>CAMMGP010000139.1 GCA_946496415.1 uncultured Clostridia bacterium
GGCCTCCAGCGCCTGCGCGCGCACGAAGTCGAAATCGTGGATGAGCGCCTTGCGGTAGGGGGTGTGCAGACGGTCGTCGAGGGCGGCGGAGAGAAGGGCGTAGTCCCCCATTTCCATGCCGCGCATGAGGATGGCGGTGCGGGAGATGTTGAAGACCGCGTCCGCACGCGGGATGGCCGCGGGCAGCACACGCCGCGCCTCGGCGGTGGCGAGGGGAAAACCGGGGATCAGCGCCGCGAAGCGCACGGAGGAGGCGACGGGATAGCGCACGCACAGCACATGGCCGTCCTCGCCCACGACGCTGGCGCAGAGGCCGCCATAGAGCGCCGGAGCGGCGTTGTCCGGGTGGCCCTCCATTTGCGTGGTGACGTCCAGAAGCATCTCTTTGTCAAGCGGTGCGCCGTGCAGGGCGTTGGCCGCGAACGCCCCCGCCGCCAGCAGCGTGGCGCTGGAGCCAAGGCCGCGGGAGATGGGCACGTCGGTGTCGATGTGCAGTTTCAGGCCTGCGGGCCGGACGCCGAGGCGCTTTTCCACGGCGCGGAAGGCCTGCACGGCGAGGTTTTCTTCGTTCTGATATTTCGCCTCGCAGCCGGAAATGGCCAGCTGGCCTGCGGGCAGAAGTTCTGCCTCGAAGCGGGCGTAGAGCGTGAAGGCGAGGCCCACGGAATCGAAGCCCGGGCCGGTGTTGCCGGTGGTGGCGGGCACGCGAAACTTCATCGGATGGCCTCCTTCACGTAGGAAAGCATGTCGCGCTTCTCCACGGCGTCCGTGTGCAAAACGGGCAGATCGCGGATGGCGGCGAGGTTTTTCGGCACCGGCACGCCGGTGAGGGCATTGAGTTCATCCAGCGCCGCAAAGCCGGGGGCGGGGGCTTTGCCCAGCGCGGTCAGCACGCTGGCGGCGAACTTGTAGGGCGAGGCCGTGGCGAGGACGACGGTCTTTTTGCCGTTGTCGTCCTGCTGGCGGAAGCGCTCGTAGACCGACCAGGCGACGGCGGTGTGGGTGTCGAGCAGATAGCCCAACTCGTGCCAGACGCGGGCGATGGTTCTGAAGGTGTCCGTATCGTCGGCGCAACCGGCCCAGAAGCGCTCGGAAAGCGCCTTGCGCACGCCCTCGGGGGCGGTGTAGGCGCCCTTCTCCGTCAGTTCGCGCATCAGGCGGGCGACGAGGGCTGCGTCGCGGCCGCTCTCCAGATAGAGGTAGCGCTCGAGGTTGCTGGAAACGAGTATGTCCATGGACGGCGAGGCCGTCTTGTGGAAGGCGCGGCGCCTGTCGTAGAGGCCGGTGCGGATAAAGGCGGTGAGCACATTGTTGGCGTTGGAGGCGCAGATGAGTTTCGCCACCGGCAGGCCCATGCGGCGGGCGAAGTCTCCGGCCAGTATGTCGCCGAAGTTGCCCGTGGGTACGACGAAGTTGACCTCCTCGCCCATGGCGATTTCGCCCCGGCGCGCGAGATCCATGTAGGACTTGAAGTAGTAGGCGACCTGCGGGGCGAGGCGGCCGAGGTTGATGGAATTGGCGCTGGAAAGGCGCGTTTTCGCCTGCGCCGCCCAGCGGTGCTCGCGGTCGTCGGCGAAGATGGCCTTGACGCCGGTCTGCGCGTCGTCGAAATTGCCGCGCACGGCGCAGACGCGGACATTCCCGCCGCGCTGGGTCTGCATCTGCGCCTTCTGCACGTCGCTGACGCCATCCTCCGGGTAAAAGACGACGATGCGCGTGCCCGGCACGTCGCAGAAGCCCTCCAGCGCCGCCTTGCCGGTATCGCCGCTGGTGGCGGTGAGCACGGCGATCTCTTCCCGCGCGCCCGCCTTGTCGCGCGAGGCGGTCATCAGGCGCGGCAGAAGCGAGAGCGCCACGTCCTTGAAGGCGCTGGTGGGGCCGCGGAAGAGTTCAAGCACGTAGGCGTCGCCGACCTTGACGAGCGGCATCAGTTCGTCCGTCTCGAATTTTCCGGCGTAGCCCTCGCGCACGATGCGGGTCATCTCCTCCGCGGAAAAGCCGTCCAAAAGGGCTGTCAGCACCCGCGCGGAGATGTCCATGGCGCTAAGCTCCAGCATTTCTTCTATGTTCAGAGGGGAAAACTCCTCCGGCGTGTACAGGCCGCCGTCCGGCGCGATGCCTTCCAGGATGGCTTCCCAGGCGGTCGCGCGCGCGCCGCCGCGCGTGCTTTGATAGAACTTCACAGAAACACCCGCTTTCTTCCCTTTACATGTCGTCAAAACTATGATATAGTGTTTCCATCAAAAATACAAGTGTTTTTTCTCAGTAGACACGTAAAACTATCGTAATGCAGAAGGAGACAGATCATGCGAATCGGATTGCTGGGCATGGGCACCATCGGCTCGGGCGTTTACGAGATCGTGGCCAAGCGCGCGGACATGGAGATCGCCCGCGTGCTGGATCTGCGCCCCATCCCCGGGCTGGGCGGCAAATTGACCACGCGCTTTGAGGATATACTGGAAGACAAGACCATCGACACCGTGGTGGAATTGATGGGCGGGCTGGAACCGGCGCACGAGTTCGTGGTGCGCGCGCTGCGCGCCGGCAAGAGTGTGGTCACGGCCAACAAGCTGATGCTCTCCCACCACTACGCGGAGGTGGCGCAGGCCGCCCACGACAGCGGCGCGGGCGTGCGCGTTTCCGCCAGCGTCGGCGGGGGCATCCCCTACCTGCACAACCTCCTGCGCGCGCGGCGCGTGGACGCGATCAAATGGGTGGGCGGCATACTCAACGGCACCACCAACCTCATACTCGACACCATGCAGACCTCGGGCGCGGGCTTTGACGAGGTATTGCGCGAGGCGCAGCGGCTGGGCTATGCCGAGGCCGACCCCTCCAGCGACATCGACGGCATCGACGTGCGCTCGAAGATCACCATCGCCATGAACATCGCCTTCGGCGGCGTGGCCGACACGCGCGAAGTGCCCACCGAGGGCATCCGCCGTCTGACCAGGGAGGACGTTCGGCAGTTTGCCCACATGGGCCGCGTCTGCCGCTTCCTTGCCCGCGCCGAGCGGATGGAGGACGGGGCGGTGTGCGCCTGTGTGGAGCCGGTGCTGCTTCCTAAGGGCGCGATCGAGGCCGCCGTTTGCAAAAACGACAATATCGCCTCCTTCGAGGGCGAATACGTGGGCGTGCAGCACTTCTTCGGACAGGGCGCGGGCAAGTTCCCCACCGCCTACGCCGTGGTGGAGGATCTGCGCGACCTGCTTTCGCACCCGGGCAAATCGCACCTGCGCGCCGGGGAGCCGGCCCTGAAGCTGGACGGCCGCCGTGTGACGAAGCGCTATTACCTGCGCACGAGCGCGCCGGTGGAGATCGAGGCCGAGCCGCTGGGACAGGCCGGCGCGGGCACGGCCTATATCACCGCCCCCCTGAGCGCGGCGGACATGCACGCGCTGGCAGCGCGGCTGCGCGGCATTGACGAGACGACCTTCTTCGCCGCCCTGCGCTGAACGCGGGAAGGCGGCGGGCATATACTGAACGGGATGTGATGTTTGCATGAAGACGTATAATGTGGCGATCCTTGGCGCGACGGGCGCGGTGGGACGCGAGATGTACAAGGTACTGATGGAGCGCAAGTTCCCCATTGGGCAGTTCAAACTGCTGGCCAGCGCGCGCAGCGCCGGCAAGGTGCTGAACGGACACACGGTGGAAGAGGCCACGGAGGATTCCTTCCGCGGCATGGACATCGTGCTCGGCGCGGCCTCCAACGATCTGGCCAAGCGCATGGCCCCGCACATCAAGGCTGCGGGCGCGGTGTTTGTGGACAATTCCAGCGCCTTCCGCCTCCTGGACGACGTGCCGCTGGTGGTGCCGGAGATCAATCCCGAGGACGCGAAGAAGCACAACGGCATCATCGCCAACCCCAACTGTTCGACGATCATCTCTATGGTGGCCGTCAACGCCCTCAGGGAACTCTCGCCCATCGAAGCCATCACCGCTTCCACCTATCAGGCGGTGTCCGGCGCAGGCGCGGGCGGGCTGGCAGAGTTGGAGTCGCAGGCGCGCGCCTACGCCGCGGGCGAGGCGATGAACGTCGAAACGTTCCCCTACCAGATCCTCTTCAACCTCATCCCCCAGATCGGTTCGCCGTGCGACAACGGCTACACCACCGAGGAGATGAAGATGCAGAACGAGGGGCGCAAGATACTGCACCTGCCGGAGATGAAGGTGACTTGCACCTGCGTGCGCGTGCCCGTGCTGCGCTCGCACTCCATCAGCCTGAGCGTGCGCACGAAGGAGAAGATCACCGTGGCGGCGGCGCGCGAGGTCATCGCCAAAGCCAGGGGCTGCAAGCTGGTGGACGATCTGGAAAGCAAGCAGTACCCCATGCCGCTGGACACCAGCGACCAGGACCTTGTCTATGTGGGCCGCATACGCGACGATCTGACGGACGAGCGCGCGCTGGCGCTGTGGTGCGCCGGCGACCAGATCCGCAAGGGCGCGGCCACCAACGCCGTGCAGATCGCGGAATTG
>CAMMGP010000140.1 GCA_946496415.1 uncultured Clostridia bacterium
CGCCTCCTGCACGGTGCGCGTGGCCGGCGTGCCCCTTTCGGGCATCGGCTTTTCCCAGGGCGCCCTGGCGCTGCGCGTGGGCGAAAGCGTGGGCACGGCGCTGGAATTCTTTCCGCAAAGCGCCTCCGACCGCCGCGTTTTCTACAGCGTCGAGGGCGCGGGGATCATCACCGTGTCTCCGGACGGCGTGGTCACCGGTCTTGCCGAGGGAACGGCGCGGCTGGTAGCCGTGGCCGCGGACGGCGGACATACGGACATACTCGAAGTGACGGTCGAGCCCGCCGCCGCCAAGCTGCGCGCGCTCATCGTCGGCCAGCAGATGTACGAAGAAGGGGTCAACAGCGTGCGCGTCGGTTCCATCAACACCGCGCAGAGCGTTTCCTTCCTCCTGCAGAACCAGAACGTGGATGGCGAAAGCTACGAGACCACGGTGCTGCTCGACTCGGGGCGCGCGCAAACGCTCGCCGCCATCCGCACGGCGTTCGCGGAGGCCGAGGAGGGCGATATATCGCTGTTTTACATCACCTGTCACGGCTACTACGCCCACGGCATGAGTTTTTTTGAACTCTACGACGGTTCGGTGATCGCCGCGCGCGATCTGGAACGCGAACTGCGCAAGGTGCCGGGCACGGTGGTGGTCATCGCCGACTGCTGCGGCAGCGGCGGGCTCATCGGCAGGGCCTCTTCCATGGAGGACTTCAATCGCGGCATCGTGCAGGTGTTCTCCGGGTATGTGGGCGCGCCCTCGTTTGCGGGCAGCAAGTACAAGGTCATCGCCAGTGCCTCGCTTGATCAGGACAGCTACCGCATCAGCTTTGATGAAAACGTCACCGAAAGCGACATGGCCACCGTGCTGGCCCGGGCGCTGTGCGACGGGGCGGGATGGAGCCTCGGCGGCAGCCGTCGCGCCGCGCTGCGCGCCGATGCGGATTACGACCGCCAGATCACCTTCGGCGAGATCGGCGCCTATCTCACCCGCCGCGTCCCCTGGTACCTCAACGTGGCCGGCGAATTGGCAGGGTCTTCGACGCCGTATACGCAAAACGTGCAGATCTACCCCGCAGGCGATCCGCTGGTGTTGTTTGGCCGGCAGGGGCAATAAGCGCCGTCATAGCACAGGAAGCGACATTTCTCTTGCAGTTTTATGTTAAATCTTTGAGAAAAGTTCTGACTTGCAGGATTTGCTTTTCGCCTCTCGAATGGTATAAGTTAGCGTATTTTCGAAACGCGTATAGGGCGAGGGGGAATTCCCGTTTCCAATGTGATCGTAGCGAAACATGCCGGATTCTGTTTCGGCGTGCGCCGGGCGGTGGAAGCCGCCAGGAGCGCCGCTCCGGCCTGGACGCTCGGCCCGGTGATCCACAACCCGCGCGTGGTGGCGGAACTGGCCGAACTGGGCGTGGTCAGCGCTGACGCGCCGGAGGATATTCCCGCGGGCGCTGTGGCGGTGGTTCGCTCGCACGGCGTGGACCGGGAGACGCTTTCCCGTTTACACACACGCGCGCGCGAAGTGTGTGACGCCACCTGCCCCTTTGTCAATCGCATCCATGAAATGGCCCAGGAGGCCGAGGCGCGCGGCGTGCCCCTGATCGTAGTGGGCGAAGAGCGGCACCCGGAAGTGGAAGGCATTCGCGGCTGGACGCGCGGGGAAAGCTATGCCGTGGCAAGCGAGGAAGGCGCGCGGGCGCTGCCCAAAATGGAGCGCGCGCTGGTGGTATCGCAGACCACGTTCATCCTCGAACGCTTTGAGCGCGTATGCGCGGCCCTCCGGGAGCGCGTGCGCGATATGGAGATACGCACAACCATCTGCCCCGCCACGCGCGAGCGGCAGGACGAGGCCGTCCAACTGGCAAAGAGCGTAGACGTGATGCTGGTGGTGGGCGGCAAAGAGAGTTCCAACAGCCGCAAGCTGTTTGAACTGGTCAAGGCGGTTTGCCCGCGCTCGCACTTCATTGAAGGCGCGCGCGAGGTGGAAAATACATGGTTCCAACACGCAGACCGGGTGGGAATTACAGCCGGCGCCTCTACGCCGGATTGTACAATTAAGGAGGTAGCAGCAAGAATGAACGACATCGAGAAGCAGGTCACTCCGTCCGAGGAGCAGCAGGCCGAGGCCAATTCCACCGAATCCGACTTTATGGCGGACGTGGAAAAGTCCATGGTACAGCTCCGTCCCGGGCAGACGATCACGGGCACCGTGGTGCAGATCACCAATGACGAGGTCTGCGTCAACGTCGGTTACAAGGCAGACGGATTGGTTAAGAAAGCTGACCTCTCCTCGACCGATGTAAAGGTTGGCGACGAGATCGAAGTCGAAGTCGTCAAAGTCAACGACGGCGAAGGCAATGTGCTGCTTTCGCAGCGCAACATCGTCAACCGCAAGATCTGGGACGAGATCATGGCCAAGTATGAGTCCGGCGAATACGTTACCGGCACCGGCAAGGAAGCCGTCAAGGGCGGCCTGCTGGCCGACGTGATGGGCATCCGCTGCTTCATCCCCGCCTCTCAACTCTCCCTGCGCTATGTGGAGAAGATCGAGGAGTTCGTGGGTCAGGAGTTGACCTTGCAAATCATCGAAGTGGACAAGCCCAAGAAGCGCATCGTCGCTTCCCGCAAAAAGGTGCTGCTGGCTGAGGAAGCCGAGCGCAAAAAGGCCATTTGGGACGCGCTGGAAGTTGGCAGCGTGGTCAAGGGCGTCGTTCGCCGTCTGGCGGACTTCGGCGCGTTCGTCGACATCGGCGGCGTGGACGGCCTTGTGCATGTGACCGACCTGAGCTGGGGCCGCGTGCAGCATCCCTCGGATGTGGTCAAAGTCGGCGACGAGATCGACGTGAAGATCCTCAACGTCGACCCCGCCCGCGAGCGCATCTCCCTTTCCTACAAGCAGACCCGTCCGCGTCCGTGGACCGTGGCCGGCGAGAAGTATCCGGTTGGTTCCATCGTTGAGGGCAAGGTCGTGCGCATCACCACCTTCGGCGCCTTCGTGGAACTCGAGCCCGGCCTGGACGGCCTGGTGCACATCTCCCAGTGCGCCCTCACCCGCATCGCCAAGGTCGAAGACGCGGTCAACGTCGGCGACATCGTGCGCGTGAAGGTGCTGGACGTCAACACCGAGGCCAAGCGCATCTCCCTGTCCATCCGCGAGGTGCTCGAGGACGAGGCCATGGAGCAGATGCCCGTCAGCAATGACCTGGATGAGTACGCCATCGTCGACGTGCCCGAGGCCATTGAGGACGAGCCCGAGGCCGTGCCGGTGGAGATCCCCACCGCCGAGGCTGAGACGGAAGAGGCTCCCGCCGAGGAATAACAACAATATAGCGGCGCGGCACGGCATGTTTGTCGTGCCGCGTTTCTGTTTCCACATTGATAGGAAAGGTCGTTTTCTATGCCACAGATGGAAATGCTTTCGCTTTCCTCCGCGCGCGACGGGCTGGAATTGCCGCTGCTTGTCTGCGTTCCGGACGGCGAGGCGCGCGCGGTGGTGCAGTTTTCCCACGGCATGTGCGAAAACAAGGAGCGCTACGCGCCGTTTATGGAGTTTTTGGCGGTGCACGGCTTTGCCTGCGCCATCCACGACCATCGCGGCCACGGCGCGGCGGCGCTGCAGCGCGGGGAATTGGGATATTTTGGCGAGGACGGCGCGAACGCGCTGGTGGACGATCTGCATCAGGTGACAGGGTGGCTGCGCGGACGCTTTCCCGGCAAGCGCGTCTATCTCTTTGGCCACAGCATGGGCTCTTTGGCGGCGCGCGTCTACGCCGGGCGCTTCGACAGCGAACTTGCCGGCCTCGTGGTCTGTGGAAGCCCCGGCTGGAATCCCGGCGCGCCCTTTGGCCGGCTGCTGGCGCGCGTGTTTGGTGTGCGCAGCGGCGGACGCGCACGGAGCAGATTTTTGAAGGTGCTGACCTTTGGGCCGTTCTACCGCGCGTTCAAAAAGGAGCAGAGCAAGTGCTCCTGGATCTGCTCGGACAGGGCCGTGGTGGCCGCCTACGAGGCCGACCCGCTGTGCGGCTTCACCTTCACCTGCAACGGCTTTGCCTCCCTCTATACGCTGATGGAACAGTGTTACGACGGGCATGTGAAGGCGGGGAAACCATCTCTGCCCATCCTCTTCATCTCCGGCGCGGAGGACGCCTGCCGCGGCGGGGACAGGGGCTTTGCGCAGGCGGTGGAGATGATGCGCGGGCGCGGCTATCAGAAGGTGGACAGCCGCCTCTATCCCGGCATGCGCCACGAAATTCTCAACGAAACGGGCAGGCAGGCCGTGTATGACGACGTGCTTTCCTGGTTGGAAAAACAGGAGGCGAGGGCATGATCGCGGTGGTGGCCGGCGTGGTGCGCCTGGGCGGGCGCGTGCTGCTCTGCCAGCGGCCGGAGGGCAAGCGGCTGGGGCTTTTGTGGGAGTTTCCCGGCGGCAAGCTGGAGGCGGGCGAGAGCCCGGAGGCGGCGCTGGAACGGGAACTGCGCGAGGAATT
>CAMMGP010000141.1 GCA_946496415.1 uncultured Clostridia bacterium
CCACCGAGCCGCTGGTCGCCACCCTGCAGGGCACGGAGTACGATACCGGCCTGGATCTTGGCCTCATGTCCCAGGCGGCGGTGCACTTCCGCAAGGTCGCCGATAAACTGAAGGCCGAGGGCGTGCTCGATCCCAAGGTGCTGTCCGTGGACATCAACACGCTTCTGTATCAGGTGCCGGGCGGCATGCTCTCCAACCTCATCAACCAGCTCAAGCAGGCCAACGCCTCCGACAAGTTCTATGACGTCCTGGCGGAGATCCCGCGCGTGCGCGAGGACTTCGGCTATCCGCCGCTGGTCACCCCGACCAGCCAGATCGTCGGCACGCAGGCCGTGATGAACGTGCTCTCCGGCGAGCGCTACAAACTCAACCCCAAGGAGTCCCAGGGCCTGATGCGCGGCGAGTACGGCCGCCTGCCCGCTCCGGTGAACGAGGAAGTGCGCCGCAAGGTCATTGGCGACGCCAAGGTCATCACCCATCGCCCCGCCGACGACATCGCGCCGGAACTGGAGAAGTACCGCAAGGAGATCGGCCAGTACATCACCCAGGAAGAGGACGTGCTCACTTACGCCCTGTTCCCGCAGGTGGCCACCAAGTTCTTCGAGTACCGTCAGGCCCAGCAGCTCAAGCTGGACAACTCCCTGCTGGACAAGGAGAACCACGTGATGCCCGTCTAAGGCAAAGCGACACTCTTTCAAGCCCTGTGCCACCCGCACAGGGCTTTTCCTTGCGCGGCGTTTCATATCCAGTTAACGTCCATGCTGTATAATAGTGGCAGACTGATTGGGAGGGACACCATGGCAAAGACCTATTCCGCCACCGACATACAGGTGCTCGAGGGCCTCGACGCGGTGCGCATGCGCCCGGGCATGTACATCGGCTCCACCGGCGCGCGCGGGCTGCATCACCTCATCTGGGAGATCGTCGATAACGCCATCGACGAGGCTTCCAACGGCTTCGCCACCGAGATCACCGTGACGCTGAAAAAGGACGGCTCCTGCGAGGTGACGGACAATGGCCGCGGCATCCCCGTGGACATCCATCCGCAATTGGGCGTCTCCGGCGTGGAGGTCGTCTATACGCAGTTGCACGCCGGCGGCAAGTTCAACAACAAGAACTACGCCTATTCTGGCGGCCTGCACGGCGTGGGCGCGTCCGTGGTCAACGCCCTCTCCGAGTGGGTGACGGTGGACGTGTACCGCGATTACAGCCACTACCACATCCGCTTCGAGTCCTATGAGGACAGAAAGACCGGCAAGATCGTCTCCGGCCACGCCGTCGCGCCCTTGGAAAAGGTAGGCAACACCCGCAAGCGCGGCACGCAGGTCTGCTTCAAGCCCGACCCGCGCGTGTTCGAGGACACCCACTTCAACGGCGACACCGTGCGCCGCCGCGTGCGCGAATTGGCCTACCTCAATCAGGGCGTGCGCTTCGTCTTTACCGACGAGCGGGAAAAGGACGAGACGCGCCGCCGCCGCGAATACTGCTACGAGGGAGGCCTGGCCGACTTTGTGCAGTACCTCAACACGGACAAGCAGACCATCACCGGCCCCATCACCTTCGAGGGCCGGCGCGAGGGCACGCTTCTGCGCGTGGCCATCCAGTATACGGATTCCTACACGGAAAACATCTATTCCTTTGTCAACAACGTGCCCACCGGCGAGGGCGGCACGCACGAGACGGGCTTCAAGGCCGCCGTTACCAAGGCGTTCAACGACTACGCCCGCCGCGTGGGCCTGCTCAAGGAGAAGGACAACAACCTCTCCGGCGAGGACTTCCGCGAGGGCATGACCGCCGTGGTCTACGCCGGCGTGCAGAAGCCGCAGTTCGAGGGCCAGACCAAGGGGAGGCTGGGCAACACGGAGGTGCGTCCCATCGTCGAGGCCATCTGTCTTGAGCAGCTCTCGCTGTACCTGGACGACCTCAAAAATCAGGAGGTGGCCACTCGCATCGTCGAAAAGGCGGTCAAGGCCGCCAAGGTGCGCGAGGCGGCGCGCAAGGCGCGCGACGTGGCGCGGCAGAAAAATCAGCTCGAGGCCGCGCCGCTGGTGGGCAAGCTTGCCAGCTGCACCGGCCGCAACTGGAAGGAGAACGAACTGTTCATCGTCGAGGGCGATTCCGCCGGCGGCAGCGCCAAGCAGGGCCGCGACCGACGCTTTCAGGCCATTCTGCCCCTGCGCGGCAAGCCCCTCAACGCCGAGAAAAAGCGCATTGACCAGGTGCTGGCCAACGAGGAGTTCCGATCCATCATCACCGCGCTGGGCACGGGCATCGGCGAGGAGTTTGACTTATCGCACCTCAAGTACAACCGCGTCATTATCCTTTCAGACGCCGATCAGGACGGCGCGCACATCCGCGCCATCCTTTTGACCTTCTTCTTCCGCTACATGCGTGAACTGGTCACCGACGGCCATGTCTACATTGGCATGCCGCCGCTCTACTGCGCGAAGAAGGGCGCGGAGCACATCTACTGCTTCGACGAAAAGGAACTGGCGAAAGCCACGAAGAAACTCGGCCGCGGTTACAGCGTGCAGCGCTACAAGGGCCTTGGCGAAATGAATCCGGAACAGCTCTGGGAGACGACCATGAACCCCAACGGCCGCAAGATGGTGCAGGTCACCATCGAAGACCTCGCCGAGGCCGAGCGCCGCGTGACCGTGCTGATGGGCGACAAGGTGGAGCCGCGCCGCGAGTACATTCAGGAATACGCCAATTTCAACCACGTGGACGATTTTGAACCCGTTCGGGAAGGGGAGTAAGGCATGGCGGGAAGGAAAAAGGACGATAAGATCATCTTTTCCGAGCAGATCGTGCAAAAGTCCATGGAAGAGGTCATGCACGATTCGATGATGCCCTACTCGGAATACGTCATTCTCGAGCGCGCCCTGCCGCGCGTGGAGGACGGCCTCAAGCCCGTGCAGCGCCGCATACTCTACACCATGCACGAACTGGGCAACACCTTCGACAAGCCGCACCGCAAGTGCGCCCGCATCGTCGGCGATTGCCTCGGTAAATTCCATCCCCACGGCGATACCAGCGTCTACGACGCGCTGGCGCGCATGGCGCAGCCCTTTGCGATGCGCGCGCCGCTGGTGGACGGTCACGGCAACTTCGGCTCCATCGACGGCGACAGCCCCGCGGCGATGCGCTACACCGAGGCGCGCATGACCGAACTTGCCCAGGTGCTCTTGCAGGACATCGACAAAGACACCGTGGGTTTCCACCTCAACTTCGACGATACGCAAAAGGAGCCGGACGTGCTGCCCGGCCGCTTTCCCAATCTGCTGGTCAACGGCGCCAACGGCATCGCCGTGGGCCTTGCCACCAACATCCCCCCGCACAACCTCGGCGAGGCCATCGCCGCCACCGTGGCGCAGATTGAGAATCCGGACATCGCCACCGAGGAACTGATGCGCTACATCCCCGCGCCGGACTTTCCCACCGGCGGCGTGCTGGCCAGGGACGGCGAACTCTTCGAGGCCTACCAGACCGGCCGCGGCAAACTCAAATTGCGCGCCAAGGTGGAGATCGAGCCGGCGGCCAACGGCAAGACGCTTCTGGTCATCCGCGAGATCCCCTATCAGGTCAACAAGTCGGCGATGCTGGAAAAGATACTGCGCCTCAGCGAGGAAAAGAAATCCCTGCTCTCCGGCATCAACGACATCCGCGACGAGTCCGACCGGCAGGGCATGCGCGCGGTCATCGAACTCAAGCGCGACGTTGATCCCCAGAAGGTGCTCAACGTCCTTTATAAATATTCCGACCTGCAGGTGACGGTGGGCGTCAACATGGTGGCCATCGCCGACGGCAAGCCCGTGCAGCTCGGCCTCAAGGCGCTCATTGGCCACTACATCCGCCACCAGAAGGACGTCGTCACCCGCCGCACCCGCCACGAATTGGAACAGGCCGAGGCGCGCGCTCACATACTCGAAGGGCTGATCGTCGCCGTGGATAACCTCGACGAGGTCATCCGTCTCATCCGCGGCAGCAAGACCCCCCGCGAGGCGCGCGATAAACTGATGCAGCGCTTCAGCCTCACGGAGATACAGGCGCAGGCCATCCTCGATATGCGCCTGCAGCGCCTGACGAATCTGGAGATCCTCACGCTGCGCAAGGAGTACGCGGAGATCGAGAAGCGCATCGCCTATCTCAAAGGCATACTCGCCAGCGAGAAAAAGCTGATGAACGTCATCAAAAAGGAACTGGAGGAGATCGGCGAAAAGTACGCCGACGCGCGCCGCACCAAATTGGTGGATTCCTTTGATGAGATCGTCATCGAGGAAGAAGCCCCGGTCGCGGACGAGGTCACCGTGGTCGTCACCCGCGCGGGCTTTGTGCGCCGCTTCGCCCGCCGCGCCGCGGAAAAGGCGCTGGAGAGCGCGGAGCCGCCGCGCGCGCAGCTGGACGTGATGACCGACGAAAAGCTGCTCTTCTTTACCGACGCGGGCAACTGCTACGCCGTGGGCG
>CAMMGP010000142.1 GCA_946496415.1 uncultured Clostridia bacterium
CGCATCCGCGCCTCGCAGCAGAAATACCGGCGCTTTGACAACGCCAAGCGCATCGCCGAGGCCGCGCGCGATGTGGCGCTGGGGCGGCGCTGAAGCCCTCCGCGCGCGGGAAACGCTCCTGCCGATGGGGAAAGTCCGGGAGTTTTCCTGCCGGAAAAAAGAAACTGCTTCCACAAAGCAAACGTGGAAGCAGTTTTTCTGTCCGCAGGACGCTCAGAGCTTTTGGCTGAGAGCTTTCAATTCATGGTAAACGCCCCGGCTATATGGCTGTTGGTTTTGAGCGCCTTGCCGCCAGTTGCACTCGATGATCGAGACATCGCCGCTTTCCAGGAAGGCGATATCCCAGCCCAGATAGCGGCAGCCCGGCAACGCGTACATCTCCCGCGAGGCGCGACGGAGGACGTCCAGCGCCTTGTCCCAGTTCGGCAACTGGAAACCCTTCAATTTCGTACCCGTAAGAGGATGGTTGGGATAGTCGCGCTGCTGCTCGTCGATCGCGTCGGAACTGATGACGCCGGTATCAATGTCCACCGCCATGTGGATGCCCCCGGCGGCAAAATTATCCACGATGGATTTATCGCGAGCAGAACGCAGCGTGGCCAGCACGATATGCACGTCGTCGCGGTCGGTATAGGTCGCTACGCGCACGGTGTTGATGCAGTTGGGATTGATCCGGTCCACCTGGGGATGCTGCACCAACACTTCCTCCGCGATCATGGCGGCGCCCACGAGCGTATCGTGCAGGGCGATGGCGTCCTCGTCGGTGGTATATTCATAGATGCTGATGCCATGGCCCTTGCCATCGCAGGCGGGCTTGAGCATCACCTTGCCCAACTTTTTGACGAAGGCAGCGAACGCTTCCGGTGTCGCCGAGGTGGGATTGATCCACTCGCGGCAAAGATACGGTTCAAAGAGCATATTGAAGAGCACTTTGTTGCCAGGAACGGTAGCGTTGCAGGATTCGTCATCGTGGATCGCGTGGATAAAACGGTCGCGGCGCCATTGCGTAAGATAGGAATCGCGCGTCTCGCGGTCCTTCTCGTAGAATTTGAAGAGGAAATACTCGTGCGTGGTGCAATGGGTTTGGACGTAGGCGCCAAGATAGTCCTTCCAGTTCGCCTTTGCCGCCATGGCCCCATGGGCGGCGCGCAGCCCGTCAAATTCCCGCTTGCATTCCTTTTCCGTTTGATGATTGCGGTATTTCTGCGCAGCCTTATGCACGACCTCGCGCACGTTGCTCTTCAAACTTGCCAACGTCGATCCCCCCGTTTGTTCCCTTGAACAGCAAATGTTTCAAAATACATCCCGAACGTCATGGATATTTCATACCTTTATACATGATATGGTGTTTTTATAAATAAATCAATGTAGATGTTCGGGCTTTGCTGTGAAAAAAATATGCTCGACGGGGGAAAACGCCTTCAGATGGGCAAAGCGCGGCAGGGAATCGACCGGGAAGGGCGCGCGGCTCAACGCCGCTTGTCAAGCGCTTTGAGCAGAAGGCGGAAGCCGCGTTCGTGCGGGGCCTGCGTCTGCATGCCCTGCTGCCAGTTGCATTCGATGACGGCGATCTGGTCGTTTGGGAGAAAGGCGATGTCCCAGCCAAGGAAGCGGCAGCGGGGAAGATTGTACATTTCGCGCGAGGCGCGGCGGACGACGGACAGCGCTTCGGCCCAGTTGGGCAGTTGAAAACCGCGCAGCGGCACGTGCGTGTGGGGATGGGTGGAAAAGCGGCGGCCCTCCTCGTCAACGCCGTCGGAAACGACGCGGCCTGTTTCCAGATCGACGGCCATGGCGATGCCGCCGGCGTGGAAGTTATCGACCACGCTCGCATCCGTGGCGGAACGCAGCGTGGCCATGAGGATATGCGCCGCGTCGCGGTCGGTATAGGTGGTGAAGCGCACGGTGTTGAGGCAGTTGGGGTTGAGGCGGTCGAGTTGCGGATGTTGCGCGGGCATCTGTTCGACGAGCAACGTCTCGCCCGCAAGCTTTTTGTGGCACGCCATCGCCGCCGCGTCGCCCTCGTAGGAATAGGTGAAAATGCCCTTGCCCTGCCCATCGCAGGCGGGCTTGACTATCACGCGGCCATGCCTTTTCACGAAAGCGGCAAATTCCTCCGGCGAAGCGGCGGTGGGATTGAGCCACTCCCGGCAGAGATACGGTTCAAAAAGCATGTTGAAGAGTATCTTGTTGCCGGGCGTGGAGGCGTTGCAGGAAGAATCGTCGCCAATGCAGGCGACGAAGGCGTCGCGCTGGACGGTGGTCATAAACGTTTCGCGAAGGGCGGCGGGGCGCTCGTAGAAGCGAAAGAGGAAATACTCGCGGACGCTGCAGCCCGTCTGCTCCTTTACGTCCAGGAAGTTCCGCCACGACAGGCGAAGGCCGTGCACGGCGCAAAGGCGTTGGAAATCCCCGCGCTCTTTTTGCCGCTGCTCATGGCGGCGGTAACGCTGCGCGAGACGATGGACGGCCTGACGGGTCTGAGCGGCGATGTAGGACATAGCGTTCTCCTTTCTCCTCGACTGGTTCGGCGAAGGGCGCGCTTGCGCGCAGTGTCGCGCGCGTGGCGGGCACATTGCGGGCGGATATGCTTTTATGGACATTGATGGAGATGGAATGGAAGGGATGGCTAAGTGTCAGGGGACAGGGATGCGGGCGCATCCCGGAAGTGTGAAGAGCATGTCCCCATCCTCGTGGAGGGGCTTGTCTTTTGCGCATGTCTGCGCAAAGGCCCCGCGTTTGTGGGCGCGGGGCCATCTGTGCGTTTACCAGGCCATGTACTGCTTCGTATTGGCGTGGTATTCTTCCTCCGTCGCCTCGCGCAGGCCGGTCAGAGCGCCGCTTTCATCGCGCACGGCGTAGAGGTCGAGTGTGCCGCCGTCGTTTTCATAGTGCACGTTCGCGCCTTCATCTTCGAGGTAGCGCACGTATTCGCCGTCGTAGAGGAGCAGATCCTGATGGGTGGTGATGCCGAAGTCCGCGTAGCCGTTTTCGGCGATGTTGAGGCCGCCGGCGGTGTCCGGGTCGTCGATCCAGAGGCCGTTGTTCTTCATCTCCTGCGTGTACATGGGCTGCATCACCAGCGCGTCGGCGGACTCGTCTTCGGAATGCCTTTGCTGGGACGATACAGCGGCGTATTCCCCGTCGCCAGTGGCGCTCAGGCCGGTGAGCGCGCCATTTTCGTCGCGCACGGCTGAGACGTCCACATTGCCGTTGGGATTGCACAGCACGTCATAGCCCGCCGCCTCGTCCACAAAGGAGCGCACCGCAGCGCCCATGAAGGCGACCATGCCGCCTTCGTCCTGCAGGCCGTAGGGCGCGTAAGCGGCGATGTCCGCGCGCAGCGCCTCCGTTTCCGGCAGGGGCCAGACCTCGGGCGGGGCGATGTACGTCTCGGCGGCGGAAGCCTCCATGCCGAACCAATGGGCGCGGATGCGCGGCTCTTCCATGGTGTTCTGGTCAAATTCCTCCCGCGTGGCGGCGCGCAGGCCGGTGAGCGCGCCATTTTCGTCGCGCACGGCACAGACGTCCACATTGCCCTGCGTGTCCAGCGCGAGGATGCCCGCGGCGCGGTCGTCAAAGGCGCGCACCCGCACGCCGCGGTAGCAAAGGCCACCGTCGAGCGCGCCCAGCCCGTAGGGGGCATAGGCGGGAAGGTCGCTTGTGGAGACGCCGCGATACTGGGCGTTGGCATCCACCGCCGCGTCCACGGCGGCGACGAGTTCGGCATGGGTCATTTCGCTATCGGCGGGGGGCGTGGCCGTCCCGCTCTCCGGGGCGGCGGCAAAGGCCGTCAGGGCGACGGCGACAATCAGCAGGGTCAAAAGCAGGGCGGTAATGGATATCTTTTTGGCGTTCATGATGGCACCGATCCTTTCTTCCAGCGCGTTGCGGCTGAAGGCGTTGGTGAGCGGCAGAATTCGCGCGCGCGCTTCCTCCATGCGCAGAAGCGCGGAGGCATAGGCGCGGCGTTCTTCCTTCCCGCCGCGGCGCAGCACGCGCGCGTCGCAGCAGAGTTCGATATCGCGGTTGGCGAGGATCGCCATGGCCCACACGAGGGGGTTGAACCAGTGCAGGCAGACAGCCACGGCGATGAGCAGCTTCCAGACGGCGTCGAAATGGCGGATGTGGGAAAGTTCATGCTCCAGCGCGCACAAAAGCGTCTGCGTGTCGGCCTTTCCGACGCTCTCGGGCAGGAGGATGAGCGGGCGCAAAACGCCGCAGGTCATCGGGGAGTCGATGCGCGGACACAGGCACACCTCCAGCGGGCGGCGCAGGGCGCTCTGCTTCAGCCACGCGCGGATGAAGGGACTTTGCAGGGGCCGGGCGCGGCGAAAGTTGCGCAGGCCGCGCGCGTAGACGAGGCCCAGAAGCAGCGCCAGCAGCAGGGAGATGGCCAGCCAGACGCACGTGAGCGTTGGCATCGGGCCGGCTTCGGGCGCGGCGGCGGG
>CAMMGP010000143.1 GCA_946496415.1 uncultured Clostridia bacterium
GTCATCATCGAGAGCGGATCGCCGGACCAGGCGCGATGGATGCGCGCCCCGCGCGGTAGCACGGTGGGGTCGATGTTGCGGGCGGAATCGTGCGCATCCTTGACCAGCACGTCCTCCGCGCCGGCGGAGAGCGCGCCGCGGCAGGCGGCGGCCACTTCGCGGCTCATCTGCTTCTGGTAGGGGGCGTAGTCCATGGGCGTGGAGCGCTCCGTCTCCGGCCAGGCGACGATGCCGCAAGTGCCCTCCATGTCGGCGCTCAAAAATACCTTCATTTGTATTCGTCCTTTCAAAAAACTAGAAATAGCTGCCCACGGCGGTGAGCTTTTCGGCCAGATCGGGCCGGAAGTCCTCCGCGTCGGGGTCGAGGCTGTTGATGGTGAAGCCGTCGTCGCCGGCTCTGCCGGTGGAGTGGCAGTAGCGTCCCTCGCCCAGATACACGGCCACGTGGCCGGGGAAGAAGAGCAGATCGCCCTTGCGCATGCGCTCGCGCGGTATTTCGTGGATGGGGAAGCCCTCGACGATGTCCGCGTCGCGGTAGATGCAGATGCCGCAGAGCATGTAGGCCATGGAGGCCAGCCCCGAACAGTCGATGCCCAAAGGAGACTTGCCGCCCCAGCGGTAGTGCGTGCCGCGATAGAGCAGCGCCGCCTCGGCGATGGCGCGCCTAAGACCCGCCTCGTCTTCGCAGCAGGGGGCGGTGAAGTGCGCGCCGAGGATGGACGCCTGCACAAATCCCTCGCGCCCGTCGACCAGAACGACCTTCTGCCAGCCGTTTTCCGCCTCGCCGCCAACGCCCAGCACCGCGCCGCGCGTCACGCTCTGTAAAATGCAGCCCTGCACCTTGGGGATGGAGAGCGCGTCGCAGCAGTTCTTGTTGCGCACCACGCGCTTGGGAAGCGCTTCCCACGCCCGCGCCGCCTCGTCGCCGACGATCAGCTGCTCTATGGGCGCGTAGCCCTCGTAGCGGTAGTGCGTGCGCACCTTGACCCAGCCGGGGGCGGCCTCCTCGAGGATGTCCACCACCATGCCGTACAACACTTCATCCGCCAGCGTGCTTTCCCACTTCGGCCCCGCCTTCAGCGGGCAGACGGCGGCATTAACGATCGCTTTCACGCGCGTTTCTCCTTCATAAAGTCATAGACGAGGCGCGAGACGCGGCCGATCAGCCGCGCCTGCTCCGGTTGTCCGTCCAAAGACGGGCCATCCCAGGTAAAGACGCCGAGGAAGTAGGGCCGACCTTCCAAAAAGAACACCCCCGCATCGTGCGTCAGATGATCCAGTCCCCCGGGCTTGTGCCAGACGGTCACTGCGTCGGGAATGTAGCGCTGCAATTCGTCGAACGAGCGCACGCGGGAGAGGAAGTCCGCCGCCACGGCACGCAGTTCTTCATTGAGAATCTCCCCGCGGTAGAGCATCTCGTAGAGGCGGAACTGGTCAAGGGCGGAGGTGTAGTTGTTGCGCCCTTCCCGAACCGCCGTCCAGTCGAGCATCTTGCGCTGGCAGGCGGTGCTTGTAAGCCCCAGCCGCGCGCAATATGCGTTGATATGCTCGTAGCCCAGCGTGGAGATGACGGCGTTGGTGGCGGTGTTGTCGCTCAAAACGATCATCCAGTAGAGCATCTCCCACAAAGAACAGCCGTCCTGCCGGTACTCCGGCTCGAACACGCGCGTGTCCTCGCGGAAGTCCTCCGGGGCGATGGAGATGTGCGCATCCAGCGCCAGCTTTCCGGCCATGACGTCCTCCAGGGCGCAAAAGAGCAGCGCCACCTTGATCGTCGAGGCGGAAACTACGCGCGTAGCGGCGCGCAGCGAGGCAATGACCTCGCCCGTGGTCAGATCGACGGCATGCAGGGCGCTTTTCGCGGGAAAGGCGTCGAGTATGGATGCGAGTTTTGCCCGCAAAGCAGCGTTGTCCATCGCTTACGCCTCTCCGACGCGCAGCGCACCCGCCGTGGCGTCCAGTTCGCAGACGCGGCCCAGCGGCATGGCGTGGGTGGGCATGCTGTGGCCGCAGGCAAAGCCGCAGATGGTGGGTTTGCCCGCCGGGACGATGAGTTGCGCAAAGATCTCTTCCAGAGAGAGCGTGCAGCTTTCGTCCTCCGGCTCGCAGTCCGTCCAGTGGCCGAGGATGATGCCGGCGCAGTCGTCAAACTTGCCGCCGTTGCGCAGTTGGGTGAGCAGGCTATCTATGCGGTAGGTCTTTTCGTTCACGTCTTCGAGGAAGAGAATTTTCCCGCGCGTGTCGATCTCCCACGGCGTGCCCATGGAGGACGCCAGCAAAGCGAGGTTGCCGCCGCACAGCGCGCCCCGCGCCATGCCCGGCACCAGCGTCTTCGGCGCGTAGCCCTCGGGGGCGTCCAGCGCCCCGGAAAGGCCGCCAAAGAGCGCCTTTTTCAGCGCTTCGAGAGAAAAGGCGTCCAGATCCCAGTCCGTGGCGGCCATGACGGTGTGATACGTTTCCAGACCGCACTTCTGGTTCAGGAAGGTGTGCAGCGCCGTCACGTCGGAATAGCCGCCGAACCACTTGCGGTGCTTGCGGATGACCGCCGCGTCCAGAAGCGGCAGTATGCGGTGCGCCCCGTAGCCGCCGCGCAGGCACCAGATGCCGTCGATGGCGTCGCTCTCAAAGGCGCGCATGATGTCCTGCGCCCGCTGCGCGTCCGTGGCGGCGAAGTAGCCGTCGCGGCTGGCGTAGAGGCAGGAGGGGTAGTAGACGGGCTTCAGCCCCAGAGCGTTGACAAGGGCATCCGCGCGCCGCAGTCGCTTTTCCGACACGGCGGAGGAGGGACCGACCAGCGCTACCCGCGCGCCGGGAAAGAGGGGAGCGGGAACAAACATGGCAAACACCTCTCAATACATGGTTTGATACTGGGAAACTTCCTCGCCGCTGGCGAGCACGAAGTGGCCGGGATAGGCCTCCTGCCAGGAAGGCTCGTTGCCGGGGCCGTAATGGTGGCAGGCGGGGTCGTATACCAGCAGCTTCTTGTTGCGCTCGGCCACCGGATCGGGCTGGGGAATGGCGGAGAGCAGCGCGCGCGTATAGGGATGCAGCGGCCGCGCGAACAATTCCTCACTCTCGGCCAATTCCACGATGTCGCCCTTGTGGATGACGGCGATGCGGTCGCAGATGAAGCGCACCACGGACAGATCGTGGGCGATGAACAGATACGTCAGCCCCCGCGCCTTCTGCAATTCGGAGAGCAGGTTGAGTACCTGCGCGCGGATGGACACGTCCAGCGCCGAAATCGGCTCGTCGGCGATGATGAAGTCCGGCTCCATCACCAGCGCGCGGGCGATGCCGATGCGCTGCCGCTGGCCGCCGGAAAACTCGTGCGGGAAGCGGCTGGCAAACTCGGGCAGCAGACCCACCGCCTGCAAAGCCTTTTCCACGCGCGCCTCGCGCTCGGCCTTGGTGAGGTGAAAGCCGTTGGAGTAGAGGCCTTCGGCGACGATGTAATCCACCTTGGCGCGCTCGTTGAGCGAGGCCATGGGATCCTGAAAGATCATCTGTATGCGCCGCGTCACCTCGTGGTCGAGGGCACGGGGGATGCGGCCATTGATCTGCTTGCCGTCAAACGTCACCGTACCGGCGGAGGCGGGGTGGATGCGGATGATGGCGCGGCCGATGGTGGTCTTGCCGGAGCCGGATTCGCCCACCAGCCCGAACGTCTCGCCCTCAAAGATGTGGAAGGAGACGCCGTTGACAGCGGTGAAGGGATGGCGACGGGAGCCGAAGCGCACGGTGAGGTTTTCAACTTCCAGCAGTTTTTTGCGTTCAGCGCTCATGCGTCTCCCTCCTTTTGTTCGCGCCGGGCGATGATGCGCGGCTTCTCCACCTTGGGCGCGCGCGGGTCAAGCAGCCAGGTGCGCGCCTTGTGGGTGGGGGAAACCTCGAAATAGGGCGGATCGACGAGGAAGTCGATCTTCAACGCCTGCGGGTTGCGCGGGGCAAAGGCGTCGCCCTTCACCTCGTGGAAGAGGTTGGGCGGCGTGCCCTGAATGGAGAACAGCGGCTCGCCCTTCACGCCCAGCTGCGGCAGCGACGAAAGCAGCGCCCAGGTGTAGGGATGGCGGGGATCGTAGAAGACCTCCTCGCAGGTGCCCACCTCGACGATGCCGCCGGCGTACATCACGGCGATGCGGTCGGCCACGTTGGCCACCACGCCCAGATCGTGGGTGATGTAGATGGTGGTGAGGTGATACTTCTTCTGCATCTCCTTGATGAGTTCCAAAATCTGCGCCTGAATGGTCACGTCCAGCGCCGTGGTCGGTTCATCGCAGATGAGTATCTTCGGACGGCAGGCCACGGCGATGGCGATGACCACCCTCTGGCGCATGCCACCGGAAAACTCGTGGGGGTACTGGCGGTAGCGGCGCTCCGGCTCGTCGATGCCCACGTCCTTGAGCACTTCCAGCACGGCGCGCTTGGCCTCGG